>DASRJF010000061.1:0-9759 GCA_035649615.1 Planctomycetota bacterium
CCGGCGGGTCTTGCCGGTGATCTTGCGACCGACGCCGCCCTCTTTCTTCGCCTTGCCGCTTCGGACGATCATCTCGCCCCGGATGGGACCCTTGTTGCAGATGAAGCAGCGGCGGCCCTTGGTCATCGGCTGGAGCACGGCGGACCTCCCATTAGCGTCGGTACAGGGAGCGGCATTCTAGCGAGTCACGGGGAGGATTCAAGGACAATGTCCCCGAGTCAAGCCCGGGGTCCAGGCCTTGGACCGACCCCGGACCCCGGACTCCGGACCGGCCCCGGACCCCGGACGCAGGACCCCGGACTTCTTTCTATGCATCGAGTATGTCCATCTTGACACCCACTCCGCGCGTGGTAACATCATCTCTAACAACTCTTTCCCGAGGAGCCGTCTCTAACCGATGGCGACGAGGAATTTCATCGGGCTGGACGTCGGGACCCGGTTCGTCAAGGCTGTACAACTGACGGACAGCAACGGGAAGTTTTCGGTCACCGATTTCGCCAGCCAGGAAATCGGGCCCGAACTCTCGCCCGCCGACGCCGTTTCTGAACTCTTCTCCAGGAAGAAGTTCAAGACGAAGCGCGTCGCCACGGCCGTCTCGGGCCGGTTCGTCTTCGTCCGCTACATCAACATGCCCGTCATGACCGACGAGGAGCTCGTCAACGCCGCCAAGTACGAGCTCGGCAAGTACATCCCCGTCGAGGTCGACGAGGTCCTCCACGACAGCCAGAAGCTCGAGGAGCTGCCCGTCTCCGAGGGGCACGAGGCCGAGATGCGCGTCCTCCTCGTCGCCGCGAAGCGCACGTTCATCGACGAGCACGTGGCCATGCTGGAGCAGGCGGGCCTGCAGCCGGCGATCGTGGACGTCGACTCCTTCGCCTTGGGCAACTCCTACGAACTGGGCGGCCTGTCCAATCCCGACGCCGTCCGGCCCGGCAAGCTCGTCGCCCTCGTCGACATCGGGGCCACCAAGACGAACATCAACATCATGAGCGACTCGACGTCCTTCTTCACGCGCGAGTTCTACAAGGGCGGCGACGACATCACGGACGCCATGAGCAAGAAGCTCGGCATCGAGCTCAAGGACGCGGAGCACCTCAAGCGCAACCCGCAGGGAGAGGAGCAGAAGGTCCTCGAGTGCGTGGGCGGCGCCATCGAGGACATCTGCCACGACCTGAACATCTCGATCGACTACTTCGAGAACCAGTACGACCGGAAGGTCGACGAGGTGTTCATCGCGGGCGGCGCCTCCATGACCCTCGGGCTGGACGAGATCCTCGAGAAGACCGTCCAGAAGAAGGTCTGGAAGTGGAACCCCGCCCAGTACCTCGAGATCAACATGGAAGACGCCCAAAAGGAAGAGTTGATCGCCCACGCGGCCTCCTCGGCCATCGCCCTGGGGCTCGCGTCGCGGATCCGCCGCGATTAACGGGGGAAAACAGGGACTGACATGATCAAGATCAACCTGCTGCCGCTCGACAAGCGGAAGACCGAGCGGACGCCGCTCAAGGGCGCGGGCCTGATGATCGCGGACGCCCTCGTCGCCGGCGTCGTCGTGATCCTGGTCATCATCTCGCTGATCCAGATCGGCCACGTCAACACCCAGATCGACCAGCAGACGAAGACGCTGGCCAGCCTCCAGGACGACGTGCGGAAGCACGACCAGCTGCTGGCGAAGTCGATCCAGCTCCAGAAGGACTTCAACGACTTGGAGATGATCACGGCGGCGCGGCCCTTCCTGTGGTCGGAGGTCTTCGACGCCATCTGGGACGCCGTCAACAAGCACAAGCGCGTCTGGCTCGACACCATCGAGGTGACGGACGGCAAGCAGATGGATACGAAATTCAAGCAGATGGACGGGAAAACCCCGTTCCAGGGGGGCAAGTACGGGATCGCCCTCAAGAGCCATGTCGGCGGGATCGACGTGAAGGGGATGACCGCCTTCCGCGGCGAGCTCAAGGAGAACGAGGTCCTCTCCCGCTTCTTCCCCGTCGTGAACTTCGACACCCAGTGGTCCGTGATGGAGCAGAAGGAGTTCGCCGACAAGTTCTCCATCGACTTCGACGTCCTCCTGGTGAACATGGGCCAGACGTCCGCCAACACTCCGGTGCCCACGGGCAAGAAGGCCACGCCATGAGCGAACGCCAGATGACGATCGTCCTGCTCGTCGTGATGGGCCTCACCATCCTCGTCGGCGCGGGCGTCCTGTACTGGATGCGGTTCGTGGTGCTGGACGAGAAGGAAGTGCAGCTGGCGGACCTCAACAAGAAGGTGGACGACGCCAAGGCCAAGCAGCGCGCCATCAAGGGGCTCGAGGAGAAGATCAAGACCCTGACGGAGGGGATCGACCGGATCCGCCAGCAGATCCCCGTCTTCAATCCGAAAGAGGAGAACGACAAGTTCGCGGACCTGGTCGACATGCTCCGCAAGAAGTGCCGGGTCCACATCTCGGGCGCCCGGTTCGCCTCGGCGAAAGTGGGAGGTCCCGGGGACAACATTCCCGACAGCATCTTCCGGGCCCGCTACGAGATGAAGGTGTCGGGCGGCTTCTACCAGCTGCTGAACTTCCTGAACCACCTCGAGACCGAGCGCCGCTTCATGGTCGCGGACAGCATCCGGATCGTGGCGGGGGGCGCCTCCGACGAAAAGAGAATGGCCCCCGTTCGCGAACTCCAGCTCAACCTCTCGACCTACCTGCAGCGCCCGCCGACCCCTCCCCCGGGGGTGCCGGTGGCGGCCGCGAAGCCCGGGGACAAGCCCGGCGAAAAGCCTGGCGAGAAGCCCGTCGAGAAGCCGGTCGAGCCGACCGAGGATATGAAGAAGCCCTCAACTCCAATCCCGGACTAGGCCGCCGGTCGTAGAGAGAGCTTCACGTCCCGATGTGGTTTGCGATCCCAGGATTCCACATTCCAGCTTCCCGCTTCCGGGCTAGTGCTTGTCGCTGGAATAGATGAGGCGCTCGTACGTGTCCGCCTGCAGCGCGAGGTACTTGACCGCCACGGCGGAGGTCTCGGGCGTGGTCGTGTTCAGGGGGCGCGTATCGGTGACGACGAGGTGGCCGTTGTGGATGGCCAGGCATCCGTGCGGCATCTTCGAGTTCAGCTCCAGGGCCATCTTCGAGCGATTGCCGTCGATCGAGTCCGCGTCCCCGATCATCGAAAGGTAGCGCACCATCGCGGTCGCGTCGTCCATGAAGACCGACGCGAACACCGTCTGGCCCCGTCCCTTGGGCTGCGGGACCTCGATCCCCCAGCCGGGACCCGTCTGCGAAGAAGTCCAGTGCTGGGCCTTGCACATCCGGGCGACGAGATCATCAAGCGTCATGACGGGTCCCCTTGAATCGGGAGTGATTATAGGACTCGTCCGCCTGATTCCAAGTCCCTTTCAACCTTGATCGCCAGCCGGTCTCCGACGCGGACCGTGGATCCGCGCGCGACGACGCGGCGGCCCAGCCGGAGTTCCGCCGGCGCGTCGACGGGGCGCGGGAACTCGAGGCGCGCCCCGGGCCGGAGAGCGCCGAGCTCGCGCAGCGAAATCGACCGCTCCGCCAGGACCGCGCGGATCTCGACCGGAACGTCGGGCGCGCCGGACGACACGCCGCCGCCGGAGACCCGGACGAGGGGCGCAGGCGCCGGTTCGATTCCGGAGGCCTTGAGCACCTCGACCGCCGCGCTCCCCGAGAGCGTGCCGGGCCGGCCCGCGAACCGGGGCTTCCTCGAAACCTCCACGGTCACCGCCGGCGCCGGATCGCCGCTCCAGACGAGGAGATCGCCGGGCGCGAGGGCGCGAAGGTCCCCGAGCCGCATCGAGGCCAGGGGAAAGCGGGCCATCACTTCGATGTCGACTCCCGGCGTCGGGGCGGGCTCGTACCCCGGTTGGCGCGCGGCCGGAACTTCGAGCCGCGACAAGGGCACGGCGATCAGGATGTCCCCGAGGACCCCTTCCGAGAGGATCTCGAACGACAGCGCCACGCAGGATCCCTCGGGCCACGGCTCGCGCGCGAGCGCCGACGCGGTCCCCCACCGGACGGCGGCCTCGGGCGCCGCCGACCACGCCGGCGACAGGACTTCCAGGAGCGTCGCGATCGCGGGCGACAGGATCTCGGCCTCGAGCTCGCGAAGCGGACGTTCGGGCGGGCGCGTCACGCGGCGGCCTCCCATCGCCCGCTCCACCAGCGCGAAGGCGACGGCCGGCGAGGGATCGATGAGGATGTCGCCGGCTCGCGCCACGAGGCTGCCGACGGGGCGGCGGCCGAGGATTTCCGCGGGCGTCGATTCCACGGGGTTGAGCAGGCGCGCCTGCGCCGGGGCGTTCAGCCATTTTCCGCAGAGGCGCGCCGCGGAATCCAGGAGCGGCACGTGCAGTTCGCGCAGGCGCTCGAGGTCGGCGGCGAGGAGGCGCCGGGGGCGTTCGAAGTCCCAGGGTTTGACGGCGGGCTCGGGCTCCGCGGGGCCGCGGATCGCCGAGAGGAGGGTCTCGATCTCGTCGCGCGAAAGGACCGGTTCCGATTCCATCTACATCACCCCGCCGAAGCAATCCCCATGATTGCGGAGGCGGGCCCCTCTCCAGTCACGGATGACGGATGACGGATGACAGCCGTCAGCGGTCAGCCTTCCGCATCACTTCTCGATCACCGGCTCCCGCGGCGTCCCCGCGGCGGATCGCTTCAACACCGACTCCACGTACAGCGGATCCTCGTTCAGGGCCTTCAGTTCGGCGCGCATCCGCCCCTCGTCTCGGCGGGTCCGATCCAGTTCCGCTTCCGTCGCCTGGATCCGGCGGTGCAGCCCGGCGTTCCGCCCATGGGCGTCGACCGCTTTGACGACGAGGCTGATCGCCAGCGCGCCCGCGAGCGCCCCCCACAGGAGGCCACGCCAAGCAAACCCCTGGTCTGCGTTCATTCTATTCTTCCCAAGGACCCAACACTACCCCGAGGCCCTGAAACAAACGTTCAAGGTCCTGATTGGACCTTGGACTACGGACAGACATTGGACCTCAGACCCAGGGCAGGCCTTGGACCCCGGACTTTCCTCCCGGAGCCCCCCCTTGACAGTCTCGGCCCCGGAAGGGCTAACTGGATTCAGGTTGTCCCGGGCGTTCCGGCCCGTTCTTATATCGGTAGGGCGCTCCGGTGCCTTGATTATGATCCTGTTCCTGACCGCCTACGGCCGCAGGGAAGTGCTCTTTTTCACCCTCTTCTGGGGCGCCGTCGCGGCCCTCTCGTGGCAGGTTCATCCGGCCTTGGCCGCGGTCCCGATCCTCGGCCTCGCCTTCACGCTCTCCTTTTTCCGCGACCCTGTCCGCCGCCCCCCGCCCGGGGATGAGACCCTCGTCGCCCCGGCCGACGGGCGCATCACCGACGTCGCGGAGGTCCCCTCGGAAGGGGACCTCGCCGAGCCGTCGGTCCGCGTCGGCATCTTCCTCTCGGTCTTCGACGTCCACGTCAACCGGACGCCGTGCGCGGGGGTCGTGAAGGCGACGCGCTACACGCGGGGGGAATTCCTCGACGCCCGCCATCCCGACTGCGGGAAGCGGAACGAGCGGAACGACATCCTGATCGAGCGTCCGGCCGCGAAGGACCGGGTGCTCGTCCGCCAGATCTCCGGCGCGATCGCCCGGCGCATCGTCTGCGCCTGCCGGGAGAACGACGTGCTGGAAAAAGGCCAGAAAGTGGGAATGATCAAGTTCGGATCACGCACGGAATTGTACGTCCCGAGGCGCTCGCTTGCCGAAGTAACGGTGAAGGTCGGCGACCGCGTCAAGGGAGGAGAAACCGTCATTGCTCGAACCCGCCCGTCCGGGACCTAGGGGCCTGAATCCGCTCCGCCAGCGGCGCCGCCGCGTGCGGACGGTGGCGATCCTCCCGACGCTCATCACGCTCGGGAACGCGATCTGCGGCCTCTTCGCGATCATCTACATCGCGAAAGGGATGGGGCTCCAGGGAGCGGCCGCCAGCTCGCAATTCCAGAACGCCGCGTACCTGATCCTCGTCGCGATGATCTTCGACGCGCTCGACGGCAAGGTGGCGCGGATGACGCAGACCGCCTCGAACTTCGGCACGCAGCTCGACTCGCTCTGCGACTTCCTCACCTTCGGCGTCGTCCCCGCGTTTCTCACGTACGGCCTCTGCCACGACGGCGCGTTCGGCTACCGCGCGGTTCTCGTCGTCTCCGCCTTCTACCTGTGCCTCGCCGGCACGCGGCTGGCGCGGTTCAACGTCGAGACGGGCACGGACGAGAAGTACCACCGCGAGTTCACCGGCCTGCCGACGCCCGCGGCCGCGGGAGTCGTCGCCACGATCGTCATCCCGTGGGCGGTGTTCGAGACCAAGTGGCCGCCGGCGGCGAACGTCAGCGCGTTCCTCACCGAGGGGCTTCCCGTCATCATTTTCGCGCTCGGCATCCTCATGGTGTCGCGCGTCCCCTATCCGCATTTCCTGAACAAGCTGATGCGCGGCCCCCGGCCGTTCGTGACGTTGGTCGAGATCGCCGTGATCCTCCTGCTGGTCGTGCTGTTCCACCAGTTCGCCCTCTTCCTCGGCTTCATGGGCTACGCCGTGATCGGGCCGATCCTATGGGTGCGGTCCCGTCTCCTGCGCCGGCCGCCCGTCGGCGCCCGCGGACCCTCCCCCGAACCCCCGGGCGGAAACTCCCTATTCTGATGCCTCTCGCGTACGTCGGCCTGGGCTCGAATCTCGGCGACCGCCGCGGCCTGATCCGCGAGGCGCTGAAGCGGCTGGGCCGGTTGCAGGGCGTGCGCGTCCGCAAGCGCTCCCGCATCATCGAAACCGATCCCGTCGGCCGCACCCGGCAGCCCCGTTTTCTCAACGCCGTGGCCGAGGTCGAGACGCGGATCGAACCCTCCCTGTTCCTCCGCCGCCTGAGGGCCGTCGAGCGGGCGCTCGGCCGCGTGCGCCACGAGCGCTGGGGGCCGAGGACGATCGACCTGGACCTCCTGCTGTGGGGCGACCGCTCGATGGCGACGCCCCGGCTCACCCTTCCCCATCCGCGGATGGCGGAGCGTCGATTCGTGCTGGCGCCGCTCGCGGAGCTCTGCCCCGGGCGACGGGTGCCGGGAACGGGCCGCACGGTCCGGAGCCTGCTCAAGGACATGGAGAACCGGGCCCCATGATCCGCCAGATCGAAACCATCAAGGACATCCGCGGCTTCGTCGGGGCCGCGAAGAGCCGGGGCGAAACCGTCGGGTTCGTCCCGACGATGGGCGCCTTCCACCAGGGCCACCTCAGCCTGATGCGGCAGGCGAAGAAGGCGACGGACGTCGTGATCGTGAGCATCTTCGTCAACCCGCTGCAGTTCGCGGCGGGCGAGGATTACGACCGCTACCCGCGCCAGATGGCGAAGGACCTTCGGATGGCGGAGAGCGAGAAGGTCGACGCCCTCTTCGCCCCGTCGGTCGCGGAGATGTACCCCAAGGGGTTCGCCACGTTCGTCGACCAGAACGACCTGCCCGCCAAGATGTGCGGCGCGTTCCGTCCCGACCACTTCCGCGGCGTGATGAGCGTGGTCTCCAAGCTCTTCAGCATCGTGAAGCCGGACGTCGCGTTCTTCGGCCAGAAGGACTACCAGCAGTACCTGATCATCAAGCGGATGGCGACCGACCTGAATCTCGACGTCGACGTGCGGGTCCTCCCGACCGTGCGCGAAGAGGACGGGCTGGCGATGAGCTCTCGCAACGTCTACCTCGGCCCCAAGCAGCGCAAGGACGCGACGTGCCTGCACCGGGCCCTCCAGCGCGCCGAGGAGCTGATCGGGTCGGGCGAGAGCGGCGCCGTCCGCGTGGCCTCCGAGATGAAACGCGTCGTCCACCGCGTCAAGGGCGCCCGCGTGGACTACATCGCGATCGTCAACTCCGACACACTCGAGCCCGTGAAGGAGATCAAGGGCAAGACCCTGATCGCCATGGCGGTCCGGATCGGGAAAGCGCGCTTGATCGATAACATCCTGGTCTGACGTGTCGCGTCCCCTCCGCATCGATTGCCCCGCCAAGATCAATCTCTACCTCGACGTGCTCGGGAAGCGCCCCGACGGCTACCACGACCTCGTGACGGTGATGGTTCCCATCACCCTCTTCGACACGATCGCCGTCGAGCCGGCGCGGCGCGACTCCCTCGAGATCGAACCCGCCGGCACCGCCCCCCCGGGATCCGCGAATTCGGTCCTTCGCGCGCTCCGGGCCCTGCGCCGGAGTCGTCGAATCCCCCCCCTGCGGATCCGGTTGACCAAACGCATCCCCTCCGCGGCCGGATTGGGGGGCGCGAGCACCGACGCGGCAGGCCTGATTCGCGCGGCCGACCGCAGGTTTTCCCTCGGATTGGGCGTACTGGAGATGGAATCGATCCTGGGATCGATCGGTTCGGATACCGCCTTCTTCGCGCGCGGGACGGCGGCTCTCTGCACGGGCCGGGGGGAGCGGGTCCACCCGCTGGCCCGGGCGCCGGTCCTCGAAATGGTCGTCGCGTGGCCGGGAACGGAGAATCCGACCGGGGAGATTTTTCGCCGATTCAACGATTCATTGACGCCGGACCCGTCCAAAGCATTAGATTTCGTCCGGGTGTTGGCG
The DNA here is from genome assembly GCA_035649615.1 of Planctomycetota bacterium. Lineage (GTDB taxonomy): Bacteria > Planctomycetota > MHYJ01 > MHYJ01 > JACPRB01 > DASRJF01. Next base: position 8,578 of record DASRJF010000061.1, read on the forward strand.
GGGGGCGATCCGGGCCGGATCGGGCGATCCCTGGTGAACCGGCTGGAGCCGGCGGCGATCCTATGGGATCCCCGGCTCAAGCGCGTCCCCGGGGCGATGCGCGCCGCGGGGCTGGCAGGCGCGCGGATGACCGGCAGCGGATCGGCGTTTTACGGAGTGGGGACGAGCCGCGCGGAAACGGACCGGGCGGCCCGGCGGCTCCAGGGGCGCATCTATCGGGTGCGGACGATCGCCCCCTAGGATCAGGGCTGTGCGCCGCCCAAGCGGCGTGCAGGTAAGGGGTGTGCCATGGAAGTCACGGAAGTTCGTGTCAAACTCACGGGCGGCCGGCCCGACAAGCTGCGCGCCTACTGCAGCGTCACGTTCGACGGCATGTTCATCGTCCGCGACATCAAGATCATCGAGGGGCCGCGCGGCGAGTTCGTGGCCATGCCCTCGCGCAAGGTCGGCGAGCGGTGCCCCGAGTGCGGGACGAAGAACCACCTCGGCTCGAAGTTCTGCAACGAGTGCGGAGGCCGACTCCCTCCCGAGCGCAAGTCGTCGACGACCCGCCGCCACGCCGACATCGCGCATCCCTTGCACGCGGACGCCCGGTCGGCGATCCAGGAGAGGATCCTGAAGGCCTACCGCGAGGAAGTGGAGCGGTCGCACGCGCCGGGCTACCAGCCCCCCAACATCTCGGATCCGGATTCCGAGGACGCGCCGGCCCACGCGAGCTAGGAGCCCGCTCCCGAGCGGTAACTCAAGGAGGCTCGTTTCCTTGCCGCTCTTGAGCTAGCCGAGCTTGGCTTCCATCGTGATCTTCGTGTTGAGCAGGCGCGAGATGGGGCACCCCGCCTTGGCATTCTGCGCCGCCTTCTGGAAGGCCCCCTCGTCCGCGCCGGGGATCGTCGCCGTCACGTCCAGGTGAACGGCGGTCACGGTCCATCCGCCCTCCAGTTTCTCCATCGTCACCGTCGCGTTCGTCGCGATGGACTGGGCGGTCATCCCCATTCCGCCGAGCTGGCCGGAGAGGGCCATCGAGAAGCATCCGGCGTGCGCCGCCCCGATCAGCTCCTCCGGGTTGGTCCCCGGCGCCTCTTCAAACCGGGTGGTGAACGAATAGGGCAGCGATTTCAACGCCCCGCTCCCCGTCGACACCTCGCCCTTGCCGTCCTTCAATCCGCCCTTCCAGACCGCGCT
>DASRJF010000062.1:0-2774 GCA_035649615.1 Planctomycetota bacterium
GGCTGCGGCAAGAAACCCGACGCGACCGGCGGCGCGCCGCCTCCGCCCGTCACCGCGGATCAGAAAGGGCCTTCCAACCCCGGCCCCATCGATCCCGCCACCGCCGGAACGATCAAGGGAGTCGTGAAGCTCGAGGGCTGGCTGAGGCCCGACGTGACCGAGCCGATGGGCGGGGTTCCCGCCTGTGCCGCCAATCATCCGAACGGCCTGCCCCTCCAAGAAACCCTCGTCATGGGCGAGGGCCAGACCCTGGCCAACGTCATCGTGTTCATCAGCAACGGCCTCGGCAACCGGTCCTTCGACGTTCCAAAAGACCAGGTGGCCTTCGACCAGGTCGGCTGCGTCTACAAGCCCCACGCGCGGGCCATCCGCGTGAACCAGCCCCTCCTCGTGCGGAACGGCGACAACCTGCTCCACAACGTGAGGGCCAAGCCCGCCTTCAACGCCGAGTTCAACCGGATGCAGCACACGAAGGGCGCGCAAGACCTCTTCACCTTCCCGGTCCCCGAAGTGGGCATCTACGTCAAGTGCGACGTCCATCCATGGATGCAGGCTTATCTCCACGTCATGTCGCATCCGTTCTTCCACCTGACCGAGAAGGACGGGGCCTACACGATCTCCGGACTGCCCCCCGGCGACTATGAGATCCAGGCCTGGCACGAGAAGTTCCAAAAGGCGCCGCTCGTCGCGAAGGTGAAGGTGGAAGCCAAGGCGACCGTGACTCAGGACTTCACCTTCAAGGGCGGCAAGAAGCCCGAGTAGCAGCGGAGGCGGCGATGCTGCGATGGCTGGCCGCAATCCTGATCCTGCCGCTGGCGCCGCCGGCGCAGGAGCCCGCATCGGAAGTGTCGGGCGTCGTCCGCTTCACCGGAGCCCACAAGCCGCAGCGGCTGAATGACCAGATCAGGAAGGACAAGCACGGCGGCCCCCATCTCGATGGCCGGGACATCTTCAACGAAGACGTGGTCGTCGGTTCGAAGGGGGAACTCGCCAACGTCCTGGTCCGCGTCAAGGGCCCCGTGAAGGGCGATTTCCCCGCGCCCAAGGACCCGGTCGTCCTCGACGCCAAGGACTACCTGTTCCGCCCGCGCGTCCTCGTCTTGCGCCCCGGTCAGACCTTCGTGATGAAGAACTCGAGCTTCGACCGCTTCAACTTCGACGTCCGGACCCGGCGAAGCAGCACGATGAACGTCGGCATCACGCGAGGCGGCTCGCGGGAAATGCAATTCACGGAAGCGGAGATCGGCATCGAGGTGAAACACCTGTGCTGCCCGTGGCAGGTCGCGTGGGTCCACGTGATCGAGCATCCGTTCTACGCGGTGACCGGCGCCGACGGGACGTTCAAGATCAAGGGCCTGCCCGCCGGAACGTACGAAATGGAAGCCTGGCACGAGAAATTCGGTGTCCGTGCGGCGACCGTCACCCTCGACGGGAAAGGGGCGCTCGCCCAGGATTTCGTCTTCGAGGGCAAGTAGCTCGCGTGGTCGTGTAATCCTTGTGAGAGGATTCGGCTCTAGCTTGAAGCTTGAAGCTTGAAGCTTGCTTTGATAGGGTGTGTCGGCCGGGGGTCCCCGGCGTCACTCGAAAACTATCAGAAAGAGAAGGGCGGTCATGAGCAAGCTCGCGTCCGTACTGTCCGTCGTCCTCGCGCTGGCCGGCGCGTCCGTCGCGTCCGCCCAGGGCGAAGGCTCGATCTCCGGCACGGTGAAGTTCGAAGGCACCGCGAAGAAGCCCAAGAAGCTCAACGGCTCGCTCGACGGGGACAAGTTCTGCGGCCCCGCGCGCGCCGACCAGGACGTCTTCGCCGAGGACATGATCGTCGCCCCCGAAACCAACACGATGGCGAACGTTCTCGTCTACATCAAGTCGGGCGCTCCCAAGGGCAAGGCCCCGGACAAGGCCGAGGTGATCGACCAGAGCAAGTGCATCTACCGGCCGCACGTCCTCGTCGTCCAGGTCGGCCAGACGCTCACCATCAAGAACAGCGACGACACGATGCACAACATCCACGCCACGCCGGGCCTCAACAAGGAGTTCAACGAGGGCCAGGGCAAGGCGGGGATGACCTCCGACAAGCAGTTCACGGTTCCGGAAATCGGCATCAAGGTCAAGTGCGACGTCCACGCCTGGATGGGCGCCGTCCTGCACGTGGTCGAGCACCCGTACTGGTCGCTGACCAAGGCCGACGGCAAGTTCGAGATCAAGGGCCTGCCCGCCGGCAAGTACACGGTCGAGGCGTGGCAGGAGAAGTGCGCGCCGAAGTCCGTCGAAATCACGGTGGGCGACAAGGAAGCCAAGACGCAGGACTTCTCTCTCAAGCTTCCCTAGCGTCCGTTCTCGGGAACCGGGGGGAATGAATCGAGCAATGCGATCCCATATCTTGAAGTGGGGCCCGCTGTTCGCGCTCCTGTTCGCCGGGGGCGCCCAAGCCGCCTTGGCGCAGGACCCGCCTTGGGGTTTGCCCCCGGGGCGCTCGACGATCGCCCCGGCCGTCGACCACCTGTACAACGTGATCTTCTGGATCACGGGCATCACGTTCGTCGGCGTCGAGGGCCTCCTCCTCTGGTTCTGCTTCCGGTACCGCCGCCGCCCGGGCGGCAAGCCGGGCTATACGCACGGGAGCAACACCGCCGAGATCATCTGGACCGTCAGTCCGGCTCTCGTCCTCGTCTTCATCGCGATCTACCAGTTCGCCGCCTGGAAGCGGGCCAAGATCGAGTTTCCCGACCCGAAGGATCCCAATGTCGTGACGGTCCAGGCGTTCGCCCAGCAGT
>DASRJF010000063.1:0-6086 GCA_035649615.1 Planctomycetota bacterium
CTTCTCGTCGGGGTAGTGCATGGTGACCGGCGGGCGGCGGAATTGCCGCGCGGTGATCTTGAGGCCCACCGCGACGGTGTACAGGCCGCGCACGATGTCGCCGGCCCAGCGGACGAGACCCATGGAGACGTCTCCGGAGAATTTTCGGTCCGTTCATTAGTAACAGCAACGTAGTCCCCAGTCCACAGTCCACAGTCCACAGTCAAGACCGGGGACTGTGCACGGACCGGGGACTGGGGACTGTGGACGGACCGGGGACTGTGGACTTCTTCCCGCTCTCAATTCATCCGGGCGGCGAGCTCCTGGCGGGCGCGGCGCGCGGAGGCGCAATCCGGATCGAAGGAGAGCGCGCGGTCGAGCTCGCGGATCGCCCGGACGTAGTCGTGCCGGGAGGCGTAGATCCGGGAGAGGTTCAGGTGGGGAAAGTGGCGGGGCTCGTAGCGGGCCGCCTTCGTCGCCCGCCGCAGCCAGGGGACCGCCTCGTCGGCCCGGCCCATCTCGACCAGGTACGCCCCGATGTCGTTGTAGGGATTCCCGAAGTCGGGATCGACCGCGATCGCCTTGCGGCACTCCGCGATCGCGTCCGCGTACCGGCCCGACGCGGAATAGGTCCATCCCAGGAACGTGTGGGCCTCCGCCGTGGGCCGCGCCTCGATCGACTGCAGGAACAGGGACGCCGCCTCGTCCAGCCGGCCCCCGCTCCGCGCGGCGCAGGCCCGCTCGAAGAGCTCCACGGCCCGGTCGGTGTCGCTCACGGCCGCGGCCCCCCGAAGAGCGCGGGCGCGACGTCGCGGCGCAGCTTGCGGTCGACCTCCTGGATCAGGTCGAGGTTCGCCTTGAGCGCGCGGTACTCGACGTGGAACGCCACGAGGTTGACGGCGAGCGCCGCGAGGCCGAGCGCCCAGTGGATCCAGCCGAGCCCCCACTCGGGCCTCATGTGGGCCATGCCTCCCAAAATCACGGCGGCGCCGGTGAGGACGGGCGCGAGGGTCGCGATGCCCGACGTCTGCACCTTGAAGCGGCGGACCCGCGCGGCCATCTCGTTCGCCTCGCCGAGCACCTCGCCCGCCTCCTTCAGTTCCTTGCCGCTCCCGATGAAATGGAACATCGTCATGATGTGGATGATGCAGACGAGCGTCCCGAGGAAGACGCCGCCGAGCATGTGCCACGTGAAGAGGCCCTGGGCCCACTCGACGCCCTTCGACCGGGCCACGACGCTGACGGCGATGCCGATCGCGAACTCGGCGAGGAAGACGAGGACCGTCCAGGCGGCCAGGCCTGCGAAAATGCGATGCATGTCAACGTCAGACTAACGTATTCGCGATTCGAGATTCTAGATTCTCGATCCCGGATTCTGGAATCCCGCGCAGCTGCCCCCATCCGCGCGATGAATGTACATTTCGATGACGCGCTCCAGTTCGCCCAGCGTCAGCGGCGTCGCGTCCGGCGCCGTCACGGCCTCCCTCAGCGCCTCCACCGACTCCGGCCGCACGAGCGCGCACGACACGTACTCGTTGGCGAGCACGAACTGGATAAACGCCTGGGCGGCCGTCCGCCCGGGCCGCGCCAGGAACTTGTGGCCGTCCGTCGCGGCCGGCAGGCCGAGGGCCACGATCCCGAGCCCCGCGCGCTTCGCCTCGCGCATGAAGTCTAGCCCCGCCGACTGCTCCCCGGGCGTGTAGGTCACCGCGAGCGCCTGGCTCGACCTCGAGGCGACGACCTTGCGCGCGACGTCGAGCCGGGTCGGCGCCCCCTCGGCCCCTTCGGAACCGATCTCCCACCCTCCCAGGACCTGGTAGGGCCCGAGCGATCCGGGCTGGGTCGTGAAGCTGGAGTACGTGTGCAGCGCCAGGTGCGCGTCGGGTGCGCCGCGGCGAAAGGGGCCTCCCACGGCCGGGCCGCGCGACCCGACCAGGATCGTCGCGGGAGCGGGGCCGATCTCGTCCGCGAGCCACGGGAGATCGTCCGAATCGTCGAGGTGGAACAGGTCGACGCCCGCCCGGCGAGCTTCGCGGGCGATCTCCGCGTCGCGCCCGCGAAGGGAGACGCCGATCTCGGACACGGAAGGGCCGGATCCGAACGCTCGTCTTTCCAGGGTCACTCCCGGACGGCCGGAACGTTGAACGCCGCGGCCGCCTCCGGCGCGACCGGGCCCTCGTCCAGCACGTATTGCTTCTCCTGGGGGATGTACGGGTCGAGCATCGACTGCAGGATCGTGGCCTCCTTCATGAGGGCGCGCGAAATCACGATCTTCTGCACCTGGTTCGTCCCCTCGTAGATCTGCGTGATCTTCGCGTCGCGCATGTACTTCTCGATCGGGTAGTCGCACATGTAGCCGTAGCCGCCGAAGAGCTGGACGGCGTCCGTCGTGACCTCCATCGCGACGTCGGTCGCATAGAGCTTGCACATGGCGCTGAGCTTCGTGAGGTTGTCGAGGCCCTTGTCCGCGGCGCGCGCCGCGGCGTAGACGAGCTGGCGGGCCGCCTCGATCTTCGTCGCCATGTTCGCGAGCATGTGCTGGACCGCCTGGAAGTCGATGACGCGCTGGCCGAACTGCTTGCGGCGGCTCGTGTAGACGAGGGCGTAGTCGAGCGCCCCCTGGGCGAGCCCGAGCGCCTGCGCCGCGACGCCGGGGCGGGCCTGGTCGAGCGTCCCCATCGCGTGGCGGAAGCCGTACCCCTCCTCGCCCCCGAGGAGGTTCTCCGCCGGCACCCGGCAGGCGTGGAAGTGCGATTCGACGACGGGCACGCACCGGATGCCCATCTTGTCCTCGAACTTCTTGAACGTGAACCCGGGGGTCCCCTTCTCGACGAGGAGACCGCTCATCCGGCGAGTCTTCGACTTCGGGTCGGTGACCGCGAAGACCGTGTACAGGTTGGCCGCGCTGCCGTTCGTGGTCCACTTCTTCTCGCCGTCGATGATGAACGAGTCGCCGTCCCGCCGAGCCCGGCAGCGCATCGACGCGGCGTCGGATCCCGAGCCCTTCTCGCTCAGGCAGTACGCGATGAGCGTCTCGCCCGCGGCGAGCTTCGGGAGCCACTTCTGCTTCTGCGCCTCGGTGCCGCCCAGGATGATCGGGAACGAGCCGAGCGCGTTGACCGCGAAGAGGACGCCAACGCCGCCGCACGTGCGCGCGAGCTCCTCGACCGTGATGCAGAGGTTCAGGATCCGCTCGCCCCCCGCCCCGCCGTACTCCTTGGGGATCCAGACCTTGAAGATGCCCTCCTTCGCGAGGGCCTTCTGGATCTCCCACGGATACTCCTGCGCTCGGTCGTACTTCGCCGCGACCGGGCGGACGAATTTCTCGGCGATCTCACGGACCCGGTACTTCCACTCGAGGTTCTCCTTGCTCAGCAGTCCGTCCACGCTCTTGCTCCTTATTGGGCCGGGGCCGACGCCACGGCGTCCGGCTTGGTCACGAATCCGGTCTCGCTCTCGAACAGCTTGTAGAGGCGCTTCTCCTTGAAGAGGCGGTAGAGCTTCGAGTCGATCCCGCCCCGCGCCTCCTCGTCGTCGAGGATCTTCAGCGCCTTCTCGATGGGGATCGCGGGCTTGTACGGCCGGTCCTTCGCGGTGAGCGCCTCGAAGATGTCCACGATGGCGAGGATCTTCCCGCCGAGGGGGATGTCGTCCGCGCGGAACCCCCACGGGTAGCCCGTCCCGTTCGGCTTCTCGTGGTGGCACGCCGCGATGTGCGGCACGTGCGCGACGGTGCGGGGCCACGGCACCTGCTTCAGGATCTCCCACGTGTCCACGATGTGCTGCTCGATCTGCTTGCGCTCGCCCCGCGTGAGGTTGCCCCGCTCGACGGCGAGGGCGTCGAACTCCTCGTCGGTGAGCAGCGGCTTCTCCTTCCCGTCGACGTCGACGAAGCGCGCGGCGCGGACCTGGGCGAGCAGCCCGCTGTCGGCCTGCGCCAGCGGCGTGGGGATGTTCACCTTCCGGACGTGGTCGAGGTACCCGGCGAGGCGCGCGGCCTCCCCGTTCTTGTCCCCCTCCGCGAGGAGCCTCTGCCTCCAGTAGTGGAACCGGTACTCGATCATGTGGAGGGCGTCGTCCGTCAGCTTGTTCCGCTTGTCGAGCACGGCCTCGGGCACCGCGATCTTCCCGATGTCGTGCAGGAGGGCCGCGTAGCGCAGCTCCTTGATCTGGTCCCTCGAGTAGCGCACCCCCCCGAAGAGCTCGGGCGGCGCGACGTTCACGGCCTCCGCGATCGCGACGGCGTACCGGGCCACGCGCATGCAGTGGCCGAACGTCGTCCGGTTCCTCCGCTCCAAGGCCAGGGTGAAGCTCTGCACCAGCCCCTCGAACATCCGCTCGATCTCGTCGTAGAGCCGGGATTTCTCGATGCAGACGGCGGCCTGCGAGGTGAGCGACAGCAGCAGCTCCTCGTCCAGGGCGTCGAACGCCGCCACCGCCGCGTCCACCTCGGCGGGGGACGTGAGGCGGCCGTCGGGGACCTTCTTCTTGTTGATGAGCTGGATCACGCCGATGATGTCGCCGTCCCGGTTCTTCATGGGCACGACGAGCATCGACTTGCACCGGTAGCCGAACTTCTCGTCGAACGCCTTGTTGTACGAGTAGGGCGCGCCGGCCGGGAGCTTGTAGGCGTCCGGCAGGTTGACGATCTCCCCGCTGTTCGCGGCATAGCCCGCGACCGTCTTCACGTCGAACGGGAGCCGGAACTCCTTGAAGGACAGGTCGAGCGAGTCGTTCTGGGCGATCTTGGCGACCAGGAACGGCGTGCGGCGGGAGATCGTGTCCTTCGCGGTCGCGTTCTCGAGGAACTCGACCTCGTCCTCGCGCACGTAGATGCTGCCCGAGTCGGACCCGGTCAGGGCGCGGCTTTCCCGGAGGATGAGCGACAGGAGGGCCCCGAGGTCCTTCTCCGCGCTGAGCGCCGCGCCGATCTCCTGGAGCTTCTGGAACTTCCGGAACATCCCGTGGAATTCCCGGGGGATCGACTCGATGATGCGGGAGCCGGTGGCGAGCATGGAATCCTCGTTCAAGCGGTCCCGGAAAGGCGGGGAATGGGGAATGAGGAATGGCCGGGGGATCCGCGTGAATTCCTCATTCCCGATTCCATTCCTGATTCCTCATTCCCTATTCCACATTCCCCGCGGCGGTAGCCATGTCGCGGTTCCCGGCGACGGCCGAGCCCCGGCGGGAGATCGCGATCACCCCCACGGGGATCTCCTTCGGCACGGAGGCGACGGCCCGGTCGCACGCGCGCGCCACGTCCTCGCCCTGGGAGATCCAGTCGTAGACCGCGCGGGCGAGCATCCGCCGGATGATCTCCTCGCCGATGCCGGTCGTGGCCACCGCGGCCGACGGCCCGGCGTAGAACCCGCAGCCGATCAGGGGCGTGTCCCCCACGCGGCCGTGGAGCATGGGGCTCGCCCCGCCGGTCGAACAGGCCGTGGCGAGGCTGCCGGTCGAGTCGAGGGCGACGGCGCCGATCGTGTCGCAGCCCGCGAACACCTTCTCATAGGAGACGGGGAAGTTCCAGTGGCGGCGGAGGTCGAAACTCTTCCACGCGGCGCGCATCTCCTCGAACCGGCCGTCCGTGAGGGCCTGCCGGATCTGCTCGTAGACGTCGCGCGCGTGGGGCGACGGCTGGTAATAGTCCTCGAACCCGCAGGCGCGGGCGAATCCCACGGCGCCCTCGCCGCACAGGAGGGCGTGGGGCGACTTCATCACCTCGCGGGCCACCAGCACCGGGTTCTTCACGCGCCGAATCGCGGCGACGCAGCCGATCCCGCCGCGCGAGTCCATGACCGACGCGTCCATCTCGATCGTGCTGCCGTCGAGGCGGAGGGAGGATCCCGACCCCGCGTTGTAGCGGCCGTCATCCTCGAGGGTGGTCGCGGCGTCGACCGCGGAGTCCAGCGCGCCCGCCCCGGCTTTCAGCCGCTCCAGGCCCCGGGCGACCGCTTTCTCGCAGCCGTCCTTCCAAGCCGCCGGCGAGCCGACGCCGCCATGCACGACGAGACCGTAGGCGATCATGTGTGGGCCGAAATTGTATCAGGGGCATCCGGAATCCGGTGGCAGGAATGTGGATTCCCGGGGGACATCAACCGGGGGTC
>DASRJF010000064.1:0-9739 GCA_035649615.1 Planctomycetota bacterium
ATCGGGCTTCCCAAGGGATGGGAGGCGATCCGGACGACGGGGTCCACGTTCTTCCGCGTCCAGGCGCCCGCGGGCTCGCTGGCCGAGGGGGCCGCGTGGCTCGCGCACCACGATTCCAACCACCCCGTGACGCTGCTGTTCCTCACGGAGACCTTCCTCAAGCGCGCGGAGACGGACTACCCGGGCTTCAAGAGCGTCTCCGAACGGGATGTCACGGCGGCGGGCCTCCCGGCGCGCCAGATCGTCTTCACCGCGACGGCGCGCGGCGAAAAGGAGCTCGTCTTCGTCCACACGGTCATCCAGCGCCAGCTCCAGGAGTACTTCATCCTCGACGTCGTGGCGGCCTCGCGGGAGAAGGAGCGCGGGGTCGCGCTGTCCGACAAGATGCTCGCCGCGTTCCGGACCGGACTCGCCGCGCCCCGGGACCGCGAGGACCGGATCGCCCGCACCTCCGTCCTCTTGAAGACCGCGCCCGTCCGCCCCGGGCTCGCGGGAACCTTCTGGCACGAACTGATCGTGGCGGACAAGAAATTCGGCTGGCAGAAAACGATGCTGCGCGAGGCGAAAGTCGACGGCTCCCCCGGCTGGGAGTTCGAGCTCGAGGTCCGCCAGGAGGACGCCGACGGCGGGAAGCGCACGGACCTCTCCAAGGGCTCGTTCACCGCCGACGGCTCGATCCAGCGCGTCGAGTTCACCCGCACGGTCCGGACGCCCAAGGACCCGCCGGTCGATTGCAAGGAATCGGCCTCTCTCGTGCGGGGAACCTACAAGGCCGTGCGACAGTTCCTCGACCAGAAGGTCGAAAAGGAATTCAAGGCCGCGGAAGGCACATTCCTGGGAGACGTGGCGGAAACGATGCGACGGCTCGTGGCGCTGGCGCCGGCGGGGAAGAACGCGCTCCGCGTCCTCGAACCGTTCCGGGATCTCCCGTCCTACGAGGAGTGGGAGCACGCCCGCCCCTCGATGATCCGCATCGACGGCCGGGAACGGGAGCTGATCCAGGCGCTCGTGACGTACCCGCGCCAGGAGACCTTTGAGTACCTGTTCGATCTCGACGGTTCCCTCGTGCGGCGCCGGGGCACGCGCGGGGTCATGGTCCTGAAGCGGTGTACGGAGGAAGAGGCCCTGAAGCGGTAATCCGGGGCTCACCGAATCATGAATTCCCTCCTCGCGGCGGTCCTGGCCTTGGCGATGGTCCCGGGTCCCGAGCTCGATCTCGAGAAGCTCCACCAGAAATTCGACCTCACCCGCACGTCGGAACCCGCCACCGGGCGGGAGACGCTCCGCGGCCCCGGGCTCACCGTCAGCTTCGCCCCCGGCCTGCGCGTGGCGCTCGTCAACGGCGACGTGATGCGGCTGGAATCGCCCGTCGAGATCAGCGGGGGCCGGATCCGCCTGCCGGCCGACCTCGCCTCCCTGATCGAACGCCTGGCGCCGCCCCGGAAGAGCGCGGCCGAAGTCGAGGCCGCCCCCAGGCCGGCGCGCCGCCCGGGTTCGCTGGATCGGCCGTTCAAGATCGTCCTCGACGCCGGCCACGGGGGAATCCACACCGGGTGCCACGCGCGGGGCGGCTACACCGAGAAGGACGTCACGCTCGACGTCTCCCGCCGGCTCCGCGACCTGCTCGACGAGATGGGGGCCGAGGTCGTCATGACGCGCGAATCGGACACGCACTTCTCCGAGGACATCGATACCGACCTGATGCGGCGGGTCGCGATCTCCGACCGCGCGCGCCCCGACCTGTTCCTCTCCATCCATTGCAACTGGACGCCCAACCCGGACGTGCGCGGCTTCGAGGTCTACGTCTCGCGCGACGGGAAGGCGGACCGGGGCGACTCGCGCCGCATGGCGGCGGAAGTCCGGTCGGCCTTCCGCGCCGGCCTGGACACCGAGGACCGCGGCATCAAGGAGGCGGGCTTCAAGGTCGTGCGCCACACCGACGCTCCCGCCGTCCTGGTCGAGCTCGATTTCATCTCCAATCCGGTCTCGTCCCGCCAGTTCGCGGATCCGGACCACCGCCAGAGAGTGGCCGAGTTGCTCGCGGAAGCCGTCCGCCGATTCGCGAACCGGTAGGCTCTGCTTTGAAGCTTTCGAGCTTTGAAGCTAGAGTAGCTCTCCATGCGCCGCGCGATGCTTCTCCTCGTCCTCGCGGGGTGTTCGTCCGGACCGGTTCCCAATCTCGAGAGCCGCGACCCGTACGAGCGCTATCTCGGCGCGCTCGAGGCCGTCGACTCGGGCCGTCCCGAAGAGGTGAAGAAGGTGGAGGCGCTCCTCAAGGATCCCGATCCGCTGGCCCGGACCGGGGCCGTGGTCGCCCTGGCGAAAGCGAAACCCCCGGGGACGCTGGCCCTCGTGACGGGGATGCTCTCCGACGCCGACCCCGGCGTCCGCACGGAAGCGGTCCGCGCGGTCGCCTCCTTCAAGGATGCGTCGAGCGTGCCCGCGCTCGTCGCGGTTCTCGACTCCGACGGCGGCCCGGTGGAGCCGAAGCGGGTGGCCGCGCTGGCGCTCGGTGAATACGGCGACCAGCCTCCCGTCCGGGAAGCGCTTCTCAAGGCCCTGGCTGACCGGGAGTCGGGCGTCTCCTACAACGCCTACCGGAGCCTCGTGAAAGTCACGGCCAAGCAGGATCTGCCGCGGGCCCGGGAAGCCGCCGAGCAGGCCCTCAAGAAGTCATGAGGCCCCTGGAAATCGAATTCCTCCGGCGCCCCCTCGCCTACGACGGGACCCAGATCGGACCCCTGTGGGCCTATCGCGAGTTCGGCCGCCAGGGCGACAGCCTCATCGCGTTCGTGGGGCGCTGCGCCATTCCCGCGAAGCACATGATCGACCAGGAGGACGTGCGACGGGGCGCCCGCATCGCGAGCCCGAAGATGCTCCACTTCATCGCCGAGCATTTCGACACGCCCCCCGACCTCGAGAAGGCGGTCCTGCGCCAGCGCGTGTTCTCGACGCTCGTCCACGAGGAGCTGCGCGCCCGCGGGGCCGAGGGGATCCGCCGCGAGGGCGACGACCTGTTCACGCCGCGCGAGGAGAAGCTGAGCATCTCGGTGGCGACGGCGACGCCCGTCTCGACCAAGTTTCACTTCGGGATCAACGTGATCCGCGCGCGCGGCGTCGGCGTCAAGACGGCCGGCCTGCGCGACCTGGGCATCGACCCCGCGCCCTTCGCCGAGGCCCTGCTCGAGGCGTACCGCCGGGAAATGGAGGGCGTCCTCGACGCGCGCACCCGCGCCCGGGGCGCCTTGTGATAGCTTCAAGCTTCAAGCTTCAAGCTTCCAGCAAGATTCCTTTCACGCGGATCTTGGTCGCAACGGCGGCGCCCATGCCGTGCGATAGGCGTGCCCCGGCGGGAGGCTTGGAGCTCGGACTTCGAAGCTGACATCGCATGAACGCCCGTCTGAAGTCAGGTCTGCTCATCGCGCTTCGTTTCGGTCTGACCGCCGTGCTTCTCGCCGTCGCCGTCCTCATGATCGACTTCTCCGACCGGACCGTCTTCCATCTCAAGTCGGGAGAGCGAGTCGAGGCGTTTTCGTGGAGCGAGAAGAACGGCCGCGTTCATGCCGTGACCTCGAAGGACGGGAGCAATTGCAGGGAGTTCGACGCGGGCGAGGTGAAGGCTCGCGTGGAAGAGCCCGGCCTGGCGGGCCTGCTCAATCAGGCGCGCCTCTGGCCGGCGGTCCTCGTGGTTCCGGCCGTCTTGATGATCTATCTCAGCCAGGCGGCGCGCTGGCGGCTCCTCCTCAGGGCGAACGACTTCGAGGTCCCGCTGGGCCGCGCGTTCCGCGTCACCTGGTCGGGCGCCTTCTTCAACCAGATCCTGCCGGGATCGGTGGGGGGCGACGTCGCGAAGGCGCTGATCGTCGCGCACGGGGAGTCGCGCAAGGCCGCCGCCATCGGGACGGTGATCCTGGACCGGCTCGTCGGGCTCGCGACGGTCGTGTTCATCGCGGGTCTCGCGGTCCTTCCGGTGCTCGGCCGCGCCGAGCTGCGGCCGGTGGTCTGGTTCATCGTCACCCTCATGGCCGCGGGCCTCGTCGGGGGCCTCCTCTACTTCAATCCGGCCGTGAGGCGCTGGGGCCCGGCGCGGCGGCTCAAGGACCGGCTTCCCTTCCGTCGCGCGATCGAGGAGGTCGACGACGTCCTGAAGACGATGCACCACGCGCCGCGCACGATCCTGGGAGCCGTCGGGCTCTCGGCCGTGGGGCAGGCGTCGACGATCCTCGGCATCTACGCCCTCGCCGCGTCGATCGGCGGCGGCGGAGTCCCGTTGAGCGATTTCTTCCTGCTGGAGCCGATCATCTTCCTCGTCACGGCCCTGCCGATTTCGGTGGGCGGATGGGGCGTGGAGCAGGTCGCGTACGCCCAGCTCTTCGGGATGGCGGGCATGGCGGCGAACACCGCCGTCACGCTGTCCGTGCTGTACAAGCTCTCCGGACTCGCCGTGTCGCTGCCGGGCGGGATCCTGTTCGCGGCGGGAGCCACGAGGAAGGCCGCCGTCGCGGATCCCGCGTCTCAACGATAGACCGTCCCGCGCGTCGCTATACTCCTGACTTGGACAGCGCAGCCCGCCGCGACTTCCGCGCCTTCGACTCGGTGTTCGTGATTCTCGTGCTGTTCCTTCTCCTGCTCCTCCTGGGATTGGCGCTTCCGAAGGCCACGCCCACGGCGTGGTTGATGGCGGCGGCGGCGGTGACGCTTCCCATCGGCGTCGTCCTCGGCATCTGGATCCGGCGGCGATCGGTGGGGGCGGTCCTGGCGCCGGGTCGGTTCACCCCGGGGCTGGTGGGCTGGACGGTCTTCGGATCCGCGGGGCTCTTCCTTGCCCTGATGAGCCTGGCCCAGCCGTTCCTGGAGCTCTTTCCCAAGTACAAGGACGAGATCGAGGAACTGACGCGGGAGGTCGGCTCGATGCCGCCCGGCTTCGCGTTGCTGATGATCGGCGTGCTGGCCCCGTTGGGCGAGGAGATGGTCTTCCGGGGGGCGCTCCTGAAGGGGTTCCGAAACTCGTGGGGGGCGATCGCGGGTCTCCTCGTGTCGTCGACGCTCTTCGCGCTGGCCCACGGGATTCCTCCCCGCATGATCGCGACGTTCTTGATCGGGATGTGGCTGGGCGGTCTCGCGATGCGGACCGGCGGCCTGGCGATCCCCCTCCTGGCCCACGCGCTCAACAACACCCTCGTCCTGGCGTACATGTACCTCGAGCTTCCCCAGCTCGCGCCGGTCTTCGCCGCGCCGGGGGCGGCGGCGTTCCTGTTCGCCGCGTGGCGCCTCTTCCGGCCGAACGAGCGGTCGATGCAGGGTTCGGCGCCGCCCGGAGCGTCTTGATACCGGGCGGCTTGGATGGTCGCGGGCCCTGAAGGAATGCGAGGACGCATCCTTCAGGGTGGGAGCAACCCGGGAGGTCATTTGATTGACACGTTTCCGGGGCGCCCTTAGAATCCCCGCGCTTCGTAAATTACATCCATGGCCGGCCCCTACGAGAAATTCGCCGCGGCACTGTCGGGGGACGAGCGGATGCTCGTGTCCCTGAGAGACGAACTGTACGACGGCTCGTGGGACCAGATGTTGAAAGACCTGAAGGACCGGCTCGAGGGGAAACCGTACATCTTCAAGCTCGTGAACCGCATCTCGGCCGACATCCAGCGGATCGAGAAGCTGCGGGAATACGAGAAGAAGCACCGGATCAACCTGGCCGACTTCCTGGGGAAGAAGGAGGAACGATGAGCGGCGTCCGGATCACCTCGGTCCTGCTCCTCCTGATCGCCGCGGCGGGGTGCCGCTCCTCCTCGCAGCAGCAGGAGTCCTACGCCAAGCTCAACGCCTACGGCAGCTCGGACCAGGAAGCGGTCGTCTCCGAGGTCGCCAACCTCCCGTTCAGGAAGCGCCTGTGGGACCACCGGTTCGCCGAATGGCCCATCAAGCGGCTCTCGATCGGGCGCGAGAATCTCTTCATCGAGACCCCCGACCACAAGGTGGCGTGCGTCAACCGGTTCGACGGCCTCTCGAAGTGGGTCTTCGAGATCCCGACGAGGACGCCGCTCGACTCGACCCCCACGGAGCCGGGCGAGGTCTACGAGCAGATCCGGAGCTACTCCGAGCAGCTCGCGGCGCAGACCCGCGTCGTCGAGGACCTCATCAAGGCCGAGGGCCTGGGTCCGAAGGCGCAGGAGGCCCAGAAGGAAAAGAACAAGCTCTACCAGCTGCTGAACGCGGCCATGCGCGGCGACAACGTCTACCTGATGTCGCGGCAGGTCCTGTACTGCATCGCGCGCCAGACCGGGAAGCTCCTGTGGCAGCGGCCGCTGCCGTTCGCCCCCAGCGCCAAGTCGTGGGCGACGCGCGAGTCGGTCTACATCCCGGCGGGGGACCGCCCCCAGGTGTGGCGGCTCGACGTCGAGAAGCGCGGCGAGTCCATCCAGAGCTTCCCGGCCAACGTCGGCACGGGCGACCGGACGATCATGAACACGCCGATCGTCGACGGAAACCATCTCTACTTCGTGTGCGCCGACGGGAACTGCTACGCCTACAACGTCAACACGGGCGACCAGGAGTGGACGTACCAGGCCCACGGGAAGCTCGCCGCGGACCCGCTCCTCCACTCGGTGAAGGAGAAGTACAAGGACTCGACGGGCCGCGACACGGTCCGCACGAAGAACTACCTGTTCTGCGGCGGCCTGGACTACGCGCTCTATTGCCTCGACCCCGGCACCGGCGTCCCGAACTGGAAGTACGAGACGGGCGGATTCCTCCGGACCCCGATCTACGTGAAGGACACGACGGTCTACGTGAAATCAGACGAGGGCGCGCTGTTCGCCCTCGAACTCGACCCCCAGCACCGCAATGCCAAGACGTCGGCGGCCGAGGGGCCGGTCCGCGGCGGCAAGCTCCGGTGGAAGATCCCGCTCGGCGAGCGGTTCCTCGTGAAGGGCGGGGGAGACCGCGTGCTCGTCCTGGGGCCGAACTCCGAGGTCTACCAGGTCGTGGAGACCTCGGGCGAGATCGTCGGCCGGTTCCCGCTCGTGGAGATCACCCACGTCCTGACCAACCCGTGGGACTCGACCCTCTACGTCGCGACGGATGCCGGCGCCGTGTTTGCCCTGGCGGAATCAGGATCCCAGTACTAGGACCGTTGACGGTTGACGGTTGACCGTTGACGGGGCTCGACGGCAGTCACACAGTCGCTCCAGGCGCTGGAGGCAAGCCTTTCCATCTACCCTCGTTTCACGGCGATGATCTGGGCTGATCTACCGTCAACGGTCAACGTCGTCTTGATTTTCAGGTTGAAGAATCGGGTCCTCGGCGTCGTATAGTTAATAGAACGCCGGAGGCCTTATGATCCGTCCAGCCGTCTCCCTCTTCCTCATGGTCGCTTGTTCGTCCTCCGCCCTCGCCGACGAGGTCGTGTTGCGCAACGGGCACAAGATCGTCGGCATCCAGCGGGAGGAGAAGGACCGCGTCATCGTCGAGACGGGCTACGGGACGGTCTCGCTACCCCGCGAGGAAGTCGTGTCGGTGACGAAGGGGGACACGCCCCTGCACGCGTTTCCGGTGCGTCGCGCCGAGATCGAGAAGAGCCGGAACGCGGAGGATTTCACGAAGCTCGCGGCGTGGGCGCGCGAGAACAAGATGCCCCGCTATGTCGGCGACCTGATGAAGCGCGCGATGGAGCTGGATCCGGAGAACGCCGAGGCCCGCGCCGCCCTGGGGTACGTGCGGTACCAGGGCCGGTGGGTCACGCAGGCCGAGTTCCGGAAGGAGCAGGGACTGGTCCAGGAGGGCGGCCGCTGGATGCACCCTCTCGAGAAGGAGCTGGCGGAGCGCGGACGCCTCGCTTCGGAGTCGCGGAGGCTCGAGCGGGAGTCGGCCCAGCGCCAGCGCGAGGAGGCCCGCCGCCGCGCCCGCGAGGAAGCGCGGCTGCAGGCGCAGATCAAGACCGCCACGGAAGTGCCGATCTACGGCGACGGTCCGCGCGGCGTCTGGCATCCCTTCGGCTACGGATACGGCTACGGGGACTGGGGATACGGCATGTACGACCTCCTCGCGGTCGACTATCTCCTGAGATTCTCAGCCGCTTACGGTTTCAGCCAGGCCGGACCCCCAGGCAACACCAAGGCCCCGGCGATCCCGGGCTTCGGCAAGGGCACGGCGCTCCCAGCGAGGTAGAGCCCGATTCTGGATTCGATTGAAGAGACGGGACGAGAGTCACCACCACGGTCACTGTCCAATAGCGCGAAGATCAAACCCTCTTGCGGCATGTCCTCGCACAGGTCTTTGAGCCGGTTGCCCGCGCCGTTCGAGACCGTGTGATCGGATTCGGGAATCGCCAATCGCCAATCGCTAATCGCCGGGTGGCTTGTAGCGGACGATAGGTTCTCTAGCGGCTTTAAGTTCGTCGAGCCGCCCCACGGGCATCGTGTGCGGCGCGTGGTGCACCATGTCGGGATCGGTCTTCGCCTCCTCCAGGATCTTGATCAGGACGGCCGCGAAGGCGTCCAGCGTCTCGCGGTTCTCGCTCTCCGTCGGCTCGATCATCAGGCAGTCCTTGACGATGAGCGGGAAGTAGATCGTCGGCGGGTGGAACCCGTAGTCGAGCAGCCGCTTCGCCACGTCGAGGGTCTGGATCCCGAGCTTCCGGAGCGGGGACCCGTCGATGACGAACTCGTGCATGCAGGG
This sequence comes from Planctomycetota bacterium, assembly GCA_035649615.1. Classification (GTDB taxonomy): domain Bacteria; phylum Planctomycetota; class MHYJ01; order MHYJ01; family JACPRB01; genus DASRJF01. Next base: position 8,677 of record DASRJF010000064.1, read on the forward strand.
GCGGTCGTAGGCGATCTTGAACCGGCCGGCCACCTTGCTCTTCAGGTAGTTCGCGTTGAGGACCGCGTTCTCCGCGTTGCGGCGCAGCCCCTCCGGCCCGTGGGTCCGGATGTAGGCGTAGCACCGGACGTGCATGCCGAAGTTCCCGAAGAACGCCTTCACGCGGCCGATCGTCTTGGGGCGGGCGTACTCGAGCGCGTAGGCGTCGCCCTTCTTCACGACGCGGGGGATCGGGAGGTACGGGTCGAGGTGCTTCTTGCACGCCACCGGCCCCGACCCCGGGCCGCCGCCGCCGTGGGGCGTCGAGAACGTCTTGTGGAGGTTGAAGTGCATGACGTCGATCCCGAAGTCGCCCGGCCGGGCCTTCCCCTGGATCGCGTTCATGTTCGCGCCGTCCATGTACACCAGGCCGCCCGCCTTGTGGACGAGGTCGGCGATCTGCTGGATGTTCTCCTCGAAGAGGCCGAGCGTCGACGGGTTGGTGATCATCATCCCGGCGACCTTGTCGGAGAGCTTGCTCTTGAGGTCCTCGAGGTCGATGCCGCCGCGCGCGTCGCTCTTGACGCTGACGGTCTTGTAGCCCGAGAGCGTCGCGGTCGCGGGGTTCGTGCCGTGGGCGCTGTCGGGGATGAGGATCTGGGTGCGATGGTCCTGCTTCTGCTCCTGGTGGTGCGAGCGGATGAGCAGGAGGCCGGTGAGCTCGCCCTGCGCGCCGGCGGCGGGCTGGAGCGTCACGGCGTCCATCCCGGCGATCTCGGCGAGCATCCGCTCGAGGGACCACATGATCTCGAGGAGGCCCTGGACGCTGTCGTAGGGCTGGAGCGGGTGGAGCTTGGCGAAGCCCGCCATCGCGGCCACCTTCTCGTTGATCTTCGGGTTGTACTTCATCGTGCAGCTGCCGAGCGGATAGAAGTTCCCGTCGATCGAGAAGGTCCGGTGGGACAGCTCCGTGAAGTGGCGGACGATCTCGAGCTCGGACACCTCGGGCAGGCCCGGCGGCTTCGCGCGGAGCGCCTTCTCGGGAAGGTACGCCGAGGCCGGCTTCTCGCCCGGCGCGGCGGCG
>DASRJF010000065.1:0-3932 GCA_035649615.1 Planctomycetota bacterium
ACCGAGGTCAAGTGATGAAGGTCCTTTTGGCCGCCGCGCTTTGTCTCCTGCTCCAGGAGGCGCCCCGCAAGGAGGATTCCGGCCTGCGGATGCTCCGCCCGATCCAGAAGCGGCTCGACGAGGGCCTCGAGGCGGTCATCAAGGGGACGAAGCCCGCCGAGGCCTTCAAGCCGTTCAAGCCCGAGTCGGTGCCCATCGACCGCACGACGACGCTGCTCGGGGACATGAAGTCGCACGGGGTCGTCCGCGGCGAGACGTTCGCCATCGAACTCGAGGTCCAGCTCTGGTCCGCGGGAAAGGGCGTCTACAAGATCACCGCGCTGGGGCACGTGACGTCCAGTGAAGCCTCGTTCATCGCGCTGACGGGCCGCGGGTTCGACGGGACCGCCCGGAGCGCCGTGCCCGTCGCGAAATGCGTCGGCGACGCGGAGCCCTTCAAGGACGCGGCGGAGTATCTCGTGAAACTGCTCGCCGAGCGAAGAGTCGACTCGCTCTACTTCGCGGACCTCGAGAAGCTGAGGAAGCGGATCCCGAAGCAGTTCCAGGACCCGATCGTGGAGGGCGTGAAGCTGTCGAAGGCCGGCGCCGAGGCCCTGGCGAAGGAGGTCGCCGCCGTGAAGCACGACGAGATCCGGATCCAGTTGGGCGAGCAGTACTTTACGAGCCTGGGCGCGGACGGGTCGGTGAAGGACGGATTCATCCGTGGCAAGCTCCGGATCTCGGACGCCGGCGAGGTGGTCTACCGCCTCAATCGATTCGAAACCGAGTGACAGGAGGCCCCATGCTCGCGATGACGCTGGCCGTGCTGGCCCTGCAGGGCGCCCCGGCCAAGCAACAGGAACCCACGCTCAAGGCCCTGTGCGCCGTCGCCCAGCGGCTCGACGACGGCATCAAGGCCTTCATCGGCGGCAAGGACATGAAGGAGTCGTTCAAGTCCTGGGACGCGGGCGGCACATCGGAAGAGGTCGTGACGAAGCTCCGGGAAGACTTCGCGCAGAACCACGTCGCGGCCGCGAAGACGGTCGCGGTGGAGATCGGGCTGGTCCTGTGTTCGGACGGTAAACCCGTATTCAAGGCGTCCGCGATGTTGCACGTGACCCCGACCGAGGCGCTCTTGATCGGCATTCGTGCGCGCAAGGATCCGCCCCAGGGGAAATCCGGAGTCCCCTCCGAGAAATGCGCCAAGGACGCCCAGGCATTCGCCGAGGCGGGCGCGGCCTTGCTGAAGATTCTGAAGACGAAGAAGGCCGACGAACTGCCGTTCGCCGACGGGGACAAGGTCGCCCAGCTCATGCCGAAGGCCTACGAGGAAGAATTGAAAAAGGCCATCGAGAAGACGAAGGCGGAAGCCGACGACCTGCGTGCGAAGCTCAACGACCTGAAGTACGACGAGGTGAGGATCGACTTGGACGAGGTGTTGTTCACTCCGTTTGGGTCGGAAGGACTGTCGAAGGACGGCACGATCCGTTGCAAGCTGAGGATCACCGAGGCGGGCGACGTCACGTTCCGCCTCCACGGCTACGTGACCAAGTGACGGAGGAATCGCCAATCCGCCTTCGCCCCGATGCGTCGTGTCGGGCACCGGCGTGATGCGGGGTGGCTTCCTCAAATCCCAAATCGCAAATCGCGGGTGGGAAATTTCCAATCATGTATTCGCGCCAATCTCACTCTGCTACCATGACTTTCGTTACCCCCCATGAGCGTCATTCCGATTCTCTGGCTGACCATTCTTCTCCAGGTCACGGCCGCCGCTTTCGCGTTCCATCTCCGGTTCGTGCGGCGCCAGCGATGGGCGTGGATGCTCGTCGGCCTCGGCCTCGCCCTCATGTCGTTCCGCCAGGCCAAGCTCTTCGCGGACTTTCAAACGGGCGATCTCGAGACGCCGCTCGACGTCGCGACGGAGCTGATCGCGCTCGCGATCTCGATGATCCTGCTCACGGGCATGGTCCTTATGCGGCAGATCGCACAGTCGGAGAGCCGCCTCCTCGAGCTCGTCACCCGCCGGCTCACCGACCTGCGCGACGAATCCCGGAAGCACGAGAAGACGGCGGACGCGCTCCGGCGCGCGGAGGAGCAGGTGCGGCTCGTCATCGACACCGCATACGACGCGTTCATCCGCGTCGACGGCGCGGGGATCATCACGGACTGGAACCGGTCGGCGGAGATCATCTTCGGCTGGCTGCGCGCGGAAGTCGTCGGCAAGCCGATGATCGAGGTGATCATCCCGCTGCAGGACCGCGAGGCGCACCGCCTCGGATTCCAGCAGTTCATGCTCACGGGCGCGGGCCCGTTCATCAACAAGCGCGTCGAGCTGACGGCCCTCCACCGGCTGGGCCACGGGTTTCCGGTCGAGGCCACGATCATGCCCGGGCGCGACGGCGAGGCGTGGAACTTCAACGCCTTCATCCGCGACATCACGGGCCGCCGCCGCACCGAGAAGGAGCTCTCCCGCCGGGCGGAGGAGATCGCGCGCTCCAGCATCGACCTCGACCAGTTCGCCCGCGTGGCCTCGCACGACCTGCAGGAGCCGCTCCGGTCGATCTCGAGCTACGTCCAGCTCCTGCACCAGCGGTACGGCGACAAGCTCGGCCGCGACGCGGAGGAATTCATCCGCTTCGCCTCCGAGGGCGCCGCGCGCATGCAGCGGATCATCGAGGACCTGCTGACGTACACGCAGATCGACCGGCAGGCGGGGCCCCCGGAATCGATGGAGCTCGCCCGGGCCGTGGAGGAGGCGCTCGCCGACCTCAAGACCGCCGTGGCCACGACCGGCGCGTCCGTGACCTGGGGCGACCTTCCCATGGTCAAGGTGGACCGGGCGCAGATGGTGCTCGTGTTCCGCCACCTCCTCGACAACGCGATCAAGTTCCGAACCGACCGCCCGCCCGAGGTCCGGATCACGTCCGAGCGGAAGGGGGAGGACTGGCACCTCCACGTGAAGGACAACGGCGTCGGGTTCGATCCCGAACTCCGCGAGCGGCTCTTCTCGATCTTCCAGCGGCTGCACAGGCGCAACGAGTATCCCGGGACGGGGATCGGGCTGGCCATCTGCAAGAAGATCATCTCGCGTCACCGGGGGCGGATCTGGGCGGAATCGCGGCCGGGCCAGGGAGCGACGTTCAGCTTCAGCCTCCCGTCAAAGGGAGACACGACCGTCACGGTTCATTTCATACAGCCCGAGAGAAGATGATGGGCGATTGGCGATGGGGGACGGAATCGCAAGGCACGCACCGCAGCCGAGAGATGCAGCTATTGTGAGGATTCGGGAATCGCTCGAGGTGCATCAAGTTTGATTCTGGCGGTTGAAAGGGTTCCAGTCGACCCGGAGTATGAGAAGGCCGACTCGAAGTTCAACGTTCTGCGTTCTGCGTTCGTTCGGAGTTCTGAGTTCCGCGTTGACGGTGAACGCAGTACGCAGAACGAACGAAGAACCACGAACTCCGAACCTTGAACGCGTATCGCATCCGAACCGGCCAGGTGAGAACCGTGGGAATCAATCTTGATGCGACACTAGTCGCCAATCTCCAATCGCCAGTCGTTTCCTAGGGTGCTTTCCACTCTGTCTCCCCTTTGGCATTCAGGATCCGAACGGTTGGCTTGGCTCCGTCAATCTCCACGCGCGGCGCCAGGTCGGCGTCGCCGAAGGTCAGCTTCGCGGCGCCCTTCGCGTCGAGCTCGATCTTCGCGCGCGTGACCACCGCCGCGTCCTTGAAGAACAAGACCGGCAAGTTGTCGCCGTCGAGGAGGAAGAGCGCCCGCGGCCGGCCGTCGGCGTCGCGCAGGTCGAACTCCGGCGAGCCGCCCTTCGACATCCCGAGCACGGCGCGCGTCCGGCCCTCGGCATCGACCAGCTCGAATCGCGACGCCTTCACGACGGGCGCCTTCGGATCCTGGACGGCGACCGTGACCGTCGCGAGGACGAATCCAGCCAA
>DASRJF010000066.1:0-3117 GCA_035649615.1 Planctomycetota bacterium
GCGATCTGCTCCGGATCCAACATCGAAGGCGTTCCGCCTCCGAAGTAGATTGTCGAAGCATCGACCCGGGTCTCCTTGAGCTGGCGTTCGATCACGTCGACGAATCGCGCGTGGAGCGATCCGTCGCTTTCGATCAGCACGAACGCGCAGTACGGGCAGCGTTTGAAGCAGAAGGGAACATGGATATACAGGCCACAAGGCCCGATCAATTCACGAGCTGCATCCGGCATCCTGCATCCGGCATCCTGCGGCGATGAACGAGAGCTACACATCGCGTGCGATCACATCGATCAGTCGATTGAGCTTGGCCCCCAATTCCTTCGCATCCTCATGGACACTGCCTGGGAACACCGAATACCCGAGATCCTTCGCCAGGATGAAGTAGTAACGGAGCTCTTCGAGCGACCCCTGGCTCATGTTGTAGAAACGCATCTTGTCCCGGGGCTGACGCCGGCCAAAGCCCTCGGCTATGTTCGCCGCTACAGAGACGGCCGCTTTTCTCGCCTGGGACGTCAGACCGAAGCGCTCGTCATCCGGGAATCCGCGTGTCGTCTTGTAGACCGACAAGGTGATCCTGTGGGCGATCTTCCACACATCAAGCTGGGTGAAGCTCGAGATGCCCATCGTTCAGGCTACGCTCTGGTTTTTGCCCCCAGGATGCTGGATGCAGGCTGCAGGATGCACATCCTCACGGATAGATTTTATAGAGCATGCGTGGGAACGGAATGCACTCTCGAATATGCTCCGACCCGCTGATCCAAGCAACCGTCCTCTCAACCCCAAGTCCGAATCCGGAGTGAGGTACGGTCCCGTAGCGCCGCAAGTCGAGATACCAGTCGAACGCTTCCTTCGGGAGCTTGTGTTCCGCGATGCGCTTCTCCAGCAGCTCCAGGCTGTGGATGCGCTGGCTGCCGCCGATGAGCTCGCCGTAGCCCTCCGGCGCCAGGAGGTCGCACGCCAGCGCGTGCTTCGCGTCCTGCGGATCGGGCTGCATGTAGAAGGCCTTCACCTGCGACGGGAAGCGGTGGACGAGCGCGGGCTTGTCGTAGTTTCTCATCAGCGCTTCCTCGTGAGGCGCCCCGAAGTCCTCGCCCCACGGGATCTCGACGCCGTTCTTCCGGATCGCCTCGAGCGCGTCGTTGTAGTGGATGCGCGGGAACGGCGCGCTCACCCTCTCGAGCGGCGCGAGATCGCGGCCCAGCACCTTGAGTTCTTCGCGGCGACGCTCGAGGCAGCGACCCACGATGTAGACGACGAACTGCTCCATGAGCTCCATCAGGCCGTCGAGCTCCAGGAACGCAACCTCGGGCTCGACCATCCAGAATTCGGTGAGGTGCTTCCGCGTCTTCGACTTCTCGGCGCGGAACGCGGGGCCGAAACAGTACACCTTGCCGAGCGCCATCGCGGCCGCCTCGGCATAAAGCTGTCCGCTCTGGGTCAGGAACGCGGGGTCGCCGAAGTAGTCGACGGGAAAGAGCGTGCTCGTCCCCTCGCACGCGGCGGGCGTCAGCATCGGCGAGTCGACGAGCGTGAACCCGCGGCCGTCGAAGAAATCGCGGATCGCCCTGATCACCTCGGCGCGCACGCGGAGGAGGGCGGCCTGCTTCTTCGACCGGAGCCACAGGTGGCGGTTCTTCATCAGGAACCCCACCTCGGGCACGACATCCTGGATCTGGATCGGATAGTCCGCCGCGGCCTCCCCCACGACCTGGATCGACTTGATCCCCATTTCGACGCCGCCGGGGGAGCGCTCATCGGCGCGGACGGCGCCCGTCACGATGAGCGACGATTCCTGGGGAAGCCTCTCGCACTGGGTGAAGGCCGCGTCCCCGATCTCGGCCTTCACGGCCACCGCCTGGACCAGGCCCGTGCCGTCGCGCAGGATCAGGAACGCGATCTTCCCCTTGGCGCGGCGATTGTAGAGCCAGCCCTTGATCGTGACGTCCTGGCCGACGTGCTTCTTCAGATCCTCGATATAGACGTGGGGCGGCGCGGTCATGGGGCCGTCAATTCTGCCATCCACCGATGGGTCGATCAATGGGCGGGCCGCTGGGCCGCCGCCAGGGCGAACAGGACGATCATCGCCCGCTGCACGACCTGCTTGCTGGCCGAGCCCTGCAGCGCCTCCATCGCCTCGGCCACGGCCGCCCGCTGGCGATCCGAGGCCTTGATCGCGGGATGATCCAGGATCCGACGGCACGCCGCCGCCATGTTCCGGGAGTCTTCCCCGACGTCCGGCTCGGGCTCCCGCCACTCGAGGCTTTGCGAGGCGGCCGCCAGGTCGCCCGCCAGGCGCGCCACGAGATCCGCGATCCGTTCCATCTTGGCGAAGTCGAGCCGCTCCACGTCATCCTCGGGCGTGTGGTAGTACCACGGCGTGCCGGTGGAGAAAAAGACGAACGGGATCTTCTTCAGCCGGAACGGGGAATAGTCGCTTCGGGCGATCGCCGCCCCCATCGGTTCAATCGCGTAGATGCCCGCGCGCTCGACTTCGAGCGGCCCCTGCGTGTCGCGCTCGCGGCCGATCCAGTCGAACAGGCGGGCGCTGGACTCCGATCCCAGCGCGAAAACCCGTTTCTCGTCGCCGGGGAGGAAGCACCCTCCCACGAGATCGAGGCAGATCATCGCGACGAAGGACTCGACGGGGTAGAGCCCCGACTTCACGAAGTGGGAGGATCCGACGAGCCCGTCCTCCTCGGCGTCGAACGAGCAGAACAGGAGGCCGTGACGCCGCGCTCCCCCGAGCCGGCGGGCGACTTCGAGGATCACGGCCACCCCGCTGGCGTTGTCGTCGGCGCCATTGTGGATGCGATCGCGCTGGATTCCCAAACCGTCATGGTGCGCTCCGACGACGATCCAGCGTCCCGAGGGGCCGGGAAAGGCTCCCATCACGTTCCGGCCGCGGTCTCCATTCCGGCCGGGAATGGCCTGGAACCAGGTCCCGTTCTCACCCGCCGGTTTCAACCCGGCCGCCTCCATCTGGCGGGCCACGTAGTCGGCCGCGGCGGCGCCTTCGGACGTCGCGTTGTTGCGCCCTTTCAGGTCGTCGGACGCCAGGAAGCGGACGTCGGATTCCAGGCGCGGGAGGGCGGACTCGCGCGGAAATCGCGGAGGGAG
>DASRJF010000067.1:0-8410 GCA_035649615.1 Planctomycetota bacterium
AGGTAGTTGGCGTTGAGCACCGCGTTTTCCGCGTTGCGGCGCAACCCCTCGGGACCGTGGGTCCGGATGTAGGCGTAGCACCGGACGTGCATCCCGAAGTTGCCGAAGAAGGCCTTCACGCGGCCGATCGACTTCGGGCGCGCGTATTCCAGCGCGTAGGCGTCGCCCTTCTTCACGACGCGCGGGATCGGCAGGTAGGGCTCGAGGTGTTTCTTGCACGCCACCGGACCCGACCCGGGCCCGCCGCCTCCGTGGGGCGTCGAGAACGTCTTGTGCAGGTTGAAGTGCATGACGTCGATGCCGAAGTCGCCCGGGCGCGTGATCCCCTGGATCGCGTTCATGTTCGCGCCGTCCATGTAGACCTGCGCGCCGGCGTCGTGCATGAGCTTCGCGATCGCGACGATCTGCTCTTCGAAGAGGCCGAGCGTCGACGGATTCGTGATCATCATCGCGGCGGTCTTGTCGGAGAGCTTCTTCTTCACGTCGTCGAGATCGACGCCGCCGCGCGCGTTCGACTTCACGCTGACGGCCTTGAAGCCGGCGAGCGTGCACGTGGCGGGATTCGTGCCGTGGGCCGAGTCCGGGATGAGGACCTCGACCCGGTGGCCCTGGCCCTGTTCGGCGAGGTAGGCCTTGATCAGGAGGATGCCCGTCAGCTCGCCCTGCGCGCCCGCGGCGGGCTGGAGCGTCACCGCGTCCATTCCGGAGATCTCCGCGAGGTAGCCCTGCAGGTCGTGCATGAGCTGCAGCGCGCCCTGGACTTCGGAGTCGGGCTGGTGGGGGTGGAGGCGGGCGAAGCCCGGCATCGACGCGATCTTCTCGTTGATCTTGGGGTTGTACTTCATCGTGCACGAACCCAGCGGGTAGAAGTTCGTGTCGATGGAGAACGACTTCTGCGACAGCCGGGTGTAGTGGCGGACGACTTCCAGCTCCGCCACCTCGGGGAACCGGGGCGGCGTCTTGCGCAGGTACTTCTCCGGCACGAGCTTTTCCACCGGCGCGCCGTCGGGCTCGGGGAGCATCCACGTCTGGCGCCCGGGGCGGCTCTTCTCGAAGATCAGCGCGGTGTCGTCGACGATCATCGGGGTTCCTTCAGCGATTCCGCGAGCGCGTCGCGGAACCGCGCGATGTCGGCCTTGGAGATCCGCTCCGTCGCGCACAGGAGCGTGCCGCGGGGGAGGTCGTGGTACGACTTCTGGAGGTCGACGCCGCCGATGAACCCGCGCGCCAGGAGGCGCTCGTTGAGGAGGTCCGGGTCGACCGGCGTCTGGATCGCGAACTCGTTGAAGAACGGGGCCTTGTGCGGGCGCGAGACGCCCGGGAGGGAGGTCACCGCGTCGTGGAGCTCGTGGGCGCGCTGGACGCACAGGGTGGCCATGCGGCGCAGGCCCTCGCGGCCGAGCGCGGACATCGTGATCGTCGCGCGCAGCGCCATGAGCGCCTGGTTCGTGCAGATGTTGCTCGACGCCTTCTCGCGGCGGATGTGCTGCTCGCGCGCCTGGAGCGTCAGGCAGAAGCCGCGGCGCCCCTTGCCGTCGACCGTCTGGCCGACGAGGCGGCCGGGCATCTGGCGGATCAGCTCCATCTTCGCGGCGATGAACCCGCACCACGGGCCGCCGAACGACGTTTCGATGCCGAAGGGCTGGGCGTCGCCCACGGCGATGTCCATTCCGCACGCCCCGGGCGGCTCGAGCAGGCCGAGCGAGACCGGATTGACGCTCGCGACCGCCTTCGCGCCGCCCTCGTGCGCCGCGCGCGCCAGCTCCGCGAGGTCCTCGACGACGCCGAAGTAGTTGGGGCTCTGCACGACGACGGCCGCCGCGGTTTTCGCGAACTCGGCGAGGCCGCTCGTGGACGTCGCCCCCTCGAACGTCGCGAGCTCGACGAACTCGACGCCGATCTGCTTGAACATCGTCCGGAGCACTTCGCGGTACTGGGGATTCACCGCGGCCGAGACGAGGATGCGGTTCCGGTCGCTGTGGTCGAGCGCCATCGCGACGGACTCGGCCATCGCGGTCGAGCCGTCGTAGTGGGAGGCGTTCGCGACGTCGAGCCCCGTCAGCTCGCAGATGAGCGTCTGGTACTCGAAGATGGATTGGAGCGTCCCCTGGCTCGCCTCCGCCTGGTAGGGCGTGTAGGAGGTGACCCACTCGCCGCGGCCCGCGACCTGGTCGACGAGCGCGGGGACGAAGTGGGAGTACGCGCCGCCGCCGAGGAACGAGACGTGCGTGTCCGGGGTCCGGTTGCGCGACGCGAGGCCGGCCATGTGGGAGAGGAGCTCCTGCTCCGTCATGCCGGCGGGGAGGTTGAGCGCGCGGCCGAGCCGGACGTCCTTGGGGATCGCCGAGAAGAGATCCTGGACGGAAGGGGCGCCGATCGCCTTGAGCATGGCGGCGGCGTCGTCGGGCGCGTTCTGGATGTAATCCATGTAGGGGCCCTGAAGGAGAGGCTTCGCCACCCTTCAGGGCAGGCCCGGGGTTAAACGAAGTCGTCCTCGTCGACCTCGTCCTCGTCCTTGCCCTTGGTCTTCTTCTTTTCGCCCTCGTCTTCCTCGCCGCCCTCTTCCTCGGCCGCCTCGATGAACTCCTTGTACTCCTTCGCGTCCATGAGCGAGTCGAGGTCGGTCTTCTCGGTGACCTTGACCTTGATCAGCCAGCCGTCCTCGTAGGGCTCCTCGTGGAGGATGTCGGGGTTGTCGAGGACTTCCTTGTTCACGGCGGTCACCTTGCCGGAGACGGGCGAGACGAGGTCCGCGACGGTCTTCACGGACTCGACCTCTCCGAACGGCGTGCCCGCCTCGAGCGTGTCGCCCACCTTGGGCAGCTCGAGATGGACGAGGTCGCTGAGCTGCTTGACGGCGTAGTCGGTGATGCCGATGACCGCGTCCCCCTTCTTGGGGAGCATCACCCATTCATGCGTCTCGCTGTATTTCGCGTCGTTCGGCCTGCTCATCTCGATATCCCCCGGGTGGCCCTGGATCGGTTTTCAAGAATAGCGCGGCTGAGGGTCAAGTCAAGTTATCGCGGCCGCTTGTAGAACGGTAGAGCTACGGTCGTGGCGGGCTCTTTCTTCCCCCGCACGTCGATCTCGATCGCGGTCCCGGGCGCGGCGTGCTCGGGTTTCACGTGGGCCATGCCGATCGAGGCGTCGAGGGAGGGCGAGAACGTGCCGCTGGTGACGACCCCGGTCTTGGCGCCGCCCGCGTAGACGTCCATCCCGTGGCGGGAGATGCGGCGGCCGGCCATCTTGAAGCCGGCCAGCTTCTTCGACACGCCTTTCGACTTCTGGGCCTTGAGGACGGGGAGGCCGATGAAGTCCGCCTTGTCGAGGGCGAGGGCGAAGTCGAGTCCGGCCTCGACCGGAGTCGTGGCGTCGTCGAGTTCCTGCCCGTAGAGGGGCATGCCCGCCTCGGTGCGGAGGGTGTCGCGGGCGCCGAGTCCGATGGGCTTGACTTCGGTCTTCTTCGCGGCCTCCAGGAAGGCGGTCCAGACGTTCGCGGCGGTGTCGTTGTGGACGAAGATCTCGAATCCGTCCTCGCCCGTGTAGCCGGTGCGGGAGACGACGCAGTCCTTCTCGCCCAGGACGGTGAAGCGGCCGAAGGTGTAATACTTGAGCGCCGACGGATCGAGGTCGAGGGCGAGCTTGACGGCGTCCACGGACTTCGGCCCCTGGACGGCGATGAGCGAGGTCTTGAGGGTCGTGTCGTCGATCTTCACTTTCGCGGATCCGGCCTGCTTCTTCAGCCAGTCGAGATTCTTCTCGCGGTTGGACGCGTTGACGACGAGGAACGACTGGTCGTTGTCGGCGTCCTCGTAAACGAGGAGGTCGTCGATGACGGTGCCTTTCTCGTTGAGGAGGAACGTGTAGCGGCAGCGGCCGGGGGCCATCTTCTGAATGTCGATCGTGAGGATGCGGTCGAGCCAGCTCTTGCGGTCCTTGCCGCGGACCCAGATGCGGCCCATGTGGGAGAGGTCGAAGAGTCCGACCTTCTGCCGGACGGCCGTGTGCTCCTCGATGATGTTCGAGTACTGGATGGGCATGTCCCAGCCGTGGAAGTCGACGATCTTGGCCTTGAGCTTGAGGTGCTCGTCGTAGAGGACGGTTCTCACGGGATCTCCGTTGGCGGTCGTTGGGGAAACGGAGGGAGCATAGTCGAGTACCAAGCGTCCGGAGTCAAGGCCGCGTTGACGGTTGACGGAGGATCAGCCCACATGAGTGTCAGTCACGAAAGCTTGAGAAGAGGCGACAACGGCGCCCCTGGCCAATGTGGGCCTAGCCCTGGTTCGAAGCTCCAAGCTTGGAGCTTGGAGCTTGAAGCTTGAAGCTTGAAGCTATTTTTTGTTCTTCCTCGGATCGTCCGCCGGGTTGGCGTACGTGATGCCCCAGGGGCCCACGCTGTTCAGCTGCACGACCGTCTCGCTCTTGGCGAACGCGAAGTGGTTGCTCCCGCCCGGCAACAGGGCGTAGCTGCCTTGGGTAAGTTCCTTCGCCTTCGCGGGGTCGAACGCGTCTCCCCTCGACACGAACAGGGCGCCGGAGATCACGGTCACGTGCTCATCCCCGGGATGGCTGTGCGGCATGATCTTGTAGTCGGCGGGGAACTTGAGGCGCATGACGAACAGGCCCGATTTCGAGGGATCGCCGGACAGCACGGCGAACTTGGCGCCCGGGGGGAGGGTCGGCGGGCCGTCCATCCACTTGACGTCCGATGGCGTGACCAGGACTTCCGCGCTGGGAAGGCTCCCGGTTTCCTGGGCCGCGGCCCCCAGCATCAACAGGACGGCCACAATCATTGCGCTGCGCATGGTTCGCCTCCTCAAGGAATCTCCAGGACCTTCCACCAGAACTCGCGCCCGATCCGGGCACCGTACCCCACCCGGCGACCGTCGGGACTGAACACGGGATCGCCGACGCGATCAGGAGTTTCAACCTTTCTCGCCCCGATGACAACAAAACAACGCTTTTCGTCCTCGGCGCCATAGGCGACCAGGGGTTCCGTCGGGCTGATCACCGGATTTCCGACGAGTCCGAAGGACTCGCCGGTCCTGCCGAAGGCGACGACGCGCATCTTGGATCCGCCGTCGGGTAGTGGAAGGCGCTCTACCCAGCCCGCGTCGCGGCCCTGGGGACTGAGAAAGATCATGTCGGGCTTGCCGGGAAGGGGGGACTTCTTCTCGCCCACCTTCAAAAAGCCCTCGCGGTTGACCGAAGCCGCGTACGCGACGGTCGAACCGTCCGAACTCACGACGGGGTCCGTGACCCAGTCGAACGGGCCCTCAACGCGATCTCCGACGCGGATGAACTGCTCTTCTTCCAGGCTGGCCCGGTAGGCGACGACGCGTCCATCCCGACTCAGGGAGGGACGGCCTATGTACGTGAAGGGCGGGCTCTCCTTCCCATTGACGATCACCCAGTACCGAAGGTCTCCGTCCGCCCCGGCCGCCATGCGGTAGGCGACGACCGAACCCTCTCCGCTCAAGGAAATGGGCCAGACGGCGCTCCGTCCGCTGCCGGAACGGCCGATGGTCTTGTCGTCAAGGCTGATCACCTCGACTCGTTTTTCGCCTCCCAGAAACGCGACGCGTTTCCCATCATCGCTGATGGAAATTCATCACATCGAGTCGAGACGCCGGCTTTTCCAGGAACCGCGCACCGCCCAGCACCCTTCTTCAGCCTGCGCCACGTAAGCCGCCTCGAGGCCGTTCGGGCTGAAGGCGACCGGAACGAAGACGTCGACGCCTGGAGGAATCGTGGCGAGGAGCCGCTCCTGGAACGGCGCGGCTCCATCCCTTCGAGGATCGGAGCAGGAGGCCAGGAGTCCGAGGAGAATGAGCCCGCGCATCCGCATCTCGGGATTCTAGCGGGATCTACAGCGTGAACGCCAACGGGCGCGTTTTCGCGAGTTCGCGGTAGCGCTCCCGGAGAAAGGCCAGCGCCTCCTGGCGCTGGGTCTCGTCCTCGGTGTCCGGCGTCACGACAGCCTGGTAGTGGTGCAGCGGGGGGCGCGGCTTGCGTCGCGCGATTCCCTCGAGCACCTGGAGCAGGCGGTCCACGCGTTCCGCGTCCGGCAGCACCGTCGCGACGTAGATGTCGGCGAGCATCTTCTGGTCGGCCTTGAAGAGGCTGAACTCCACGGGGGGCCCGTCCCCCTCGGCGCGCGGCGCCTTCAGCTCGAAAACGAAGGTGCCGTGGCCCACCTTCCCGCCGGGCTCCTTTCGCTCGAGGAGGACCAGGCTGGCCTGCTCGTCCTTTTCCGCCTTTCGCGCGGAGATGTCGCGCACCCGCAGGAGCCTGAGATCGGAAGGCACATCGAGCTTCTTGAGGACGTCCCAGATTTCCATTTCCGGATCCGAGTACAGCGGCATGAGTCCGCCCGGTTCCGCCGCGGGTATCGAGAGCTCATCGACGGCTTCCCCGTTGACGGCCCGATACGTTTCAGCGGTCAGGGTCGTGCTGCTCACGGCCACGCGGATAGCCTCGCCGCCGGTGGCCTTGGACAGCTCGAGGGCGAGGGATTTCGGGAGGTCGCCGGTGGAATCGACGAGCGCGATCCAGGGGTCGCGGAACAGGACCAGGAGCTGCCGCCGTCGCGGCTCCCGGTCCGATTCGATGCTCCGGCTCCACGCCGGCAGGATGGACTTGGGGAGCGAGGCGAAATCCACGTCGCGCAGGAATACTTGGGCGAGATTGAGGCCCATGGGGGACGGCCGCGATCAGAGTGGCGCGGGGACGAGCTTGGCCGACTCGACCTCCACGTACTGGCCGATCTTGCGGTACTTCCGATAACGCATGTCGAGAAGCTTGGGGATCGGGATGCCGGAGAGCTCGTCGATGGACTCGATGAGCTTCTTCTTCAGGATCTCGCCCATGGCGGCGGGGTTGCGATGGGCGCCGCCGAGCGGCTCGGGGATCACCTCGTCCATGATCCCAAGGCCGACGAGGTCGTTGGGCGTCAGCTTCAGGAGTTCCGCGGCGAGCGATGCCTTCGCGCTGTCGCGCCAGAGGATCGACGCGCACCCCTCGGGCGAGATGACGGAGAAGTAGGCGTTCTCGAGGATCGAGAGACGGTCCGCGATGCAGATGCCGAGCGCGCCGCCGCTGCCGCCCTCGCCGATGACGACGCTGATGATCGGCGTCTCGAGGCGCGTCATCTCGAACAGGTTGCGCGCGATGATGGTGGCCTGGCCGCGCTCCTCGGCGCCGATGCCGGGGTAGGCGCCCGGGGTGTTGACGAGCGAGAGGACGGGGAGGCCGAACTTCTCGGCGATCTTCATCTTCTCGAGCGCCTTGCGGTAGCCCTCGGGGTGGGGGCTGCCGAAGTTGCACTGCATGCGCTCCTTGGTGGTCTTGCCCTTGCGCTGGGCGACGATCATGACGCGCCGGCCGCCGATGCGGCCGAGGCCCGAGATGATCGCGGGATCGTCGCCGAAGGCCTTGTCGCCGTGGAGCTCGACGAAATCCTCCACGATCATCTGGAGGTAGTCCGTCGCCTCGGGGCGGCTCTGGTCGCGGGCCAGCTGGACCCGCTGCCACGGGGTGATCTTCGAGAAGAGGTCGCGCGCGGTGCGCTCCCACTCCTCCTTCAGCTTCGCGACTTCGCCCGACATGTCGACGCCCGCCTTGCGCTGGACGCCCTCGAGGTCCGCGATGCGGCGGTCGATCTCCAGGAGCGGTTTCTCGAAGTCGCGCGGATCGGGCATGCTATCGGCCATTCATGATCTCCAAACGGCCAATCCAATATTATCGAGATTCACGGCCGGCGATATCAAGCGCATTCGGAGGGGCGCCTCGCGGCGGTCCCGGAATTGGTTCTATTTTGAACCTTTACGGGCCGGTTCACTTCCATTCGAAGGGGTCGGCTCGCCACCACAAGCCCGTGCTGACGGGGCCGCGGGGAGCGGCGGGATCGATGGAGTTCCTGGATCGCCTCATCTCGGACCAACCGTAGCCCGCCAAGGCGAGCCCTACGACTTCAAACAGCAACATCGGCGGATAGACGAGCATCATGAGCGCATCGGCCACCTTGGTGCCGCCACTGCTGATCACCTCGCCATAGAGAAGCATGCCCACGATTGAGAGCGGGATGGCCAGGATCAACAGGCCGAACAGAAATGTGCGGCGGCCCCGGCGGGGAGCCTCGCGCATCACCGACGGGCGCGCGTGGTCGACGATCGCCCGCGCGTCCTCAATGCCGATGTGGGCCATGCGCACGAGCTCGTGGACGATCGACATCGTCCCCTTGCCCTGGGAGAGCTGCTCCCGGGCATAACCTTCGAGCCGGAGGTTCAAATCGCTCATCACTTTCATTATAGCGCGCTCGCCGCACGCCCTCCGCTCAAAGTATGACGAGCAGGGCATCGGCTTCGTTTCTTCTAATCACTAATCACCCATCGCCAATCTCAAATCGTCT
>DASRJF010000068.1:0-7761 GCA_035649615.1 Planctomycetota bacterium
TGATCGCCGGCTCGTCCTCGAAGCAGACGTCCGGCACGGTGCGCAGGCCATCCAGGCGCACCTCGATGGCGTCCAGCGACCGCACCACCGCGTCATACTCCCTCCGCTCGAGGTGAAAGACGGCCACGACGTAATCCGCGCTCGGGTCGTCGGGCTCGGGGCTGATCTTGACCTCCACGGTTTCCGTGCGATCCGACCGGACGACCGGGTAGGGCTCGAGGCCCTCGTCGTTGGAGACGTCCCTGTCGAAGAAGTTGAACGCGATGTTCCGGTTGATCGTCACCGTGTGGGATCCGAACCAGGTCCGGTCGCGTCCGGTGTGGGAGCTGATCGAGAAGCAGAAGTCGCGCATCGCGGCCTTGACGAAGTCGATGTAGTGCCTCGATCGGGCGTGCGCGGTCAACTCTTCGAGGGTGGGGGCCCGCATGGCGTGAATAGTAGCGCCGGGCGCCGGGCGGAGGGGAATCTACGGTTTTTTCTTTTCCACCGCCTCGGCGGATTCCAGGCGCACGACGGTCGCGTCCTTGGATACCGTCGCATCGCCTTCGACGCGCCAGAAGGTCCGGCCCGCCTTCAGGGCTTCGACGACCTTCGCGAGCACATCGGGAGGCGTATCCTTGTCATCCTTCTTCGGCCGGTTTTTCAAGAGGAGCCGGCTGCCGCCGGCCGTGGTCAACCAGGCCCCGCGATCGTCCCGGGTGATCTCTCCTTCGATCCGGATCTGGACGCGCTCGATGACGTAGCGGCGGTGGATGGCTTTCTCGAGCATGGTGTATTCGAATTTCGCGCTCTCCGGGAGCGTGACCGGATACGTGCCGATGCCGGAGCCTTCCTTGTAGGAGC
Source organism: Planctomycetota bacterium (assembly GCA_035649615.1). Taxonomy (GTDB): domain Bacteria; phylum Planctomycetota; class MHYJ01; order MHYJ01; family JACPRB01; genus DASRJF01. The sequence goes on from DASRJF010000068.1 coordinate 844, forward strand.
CCCGGCCCACGACGGCGGCCTTGTCCAGGCCGGCAAGGGCCTCCTTGATGAGGCCCCCGCACTTCTGCCCTCACCGCATGCCGCTGACCGTGACGGTCACGGTATAGGTCTTTTCCTGGGCCACGAGCAGCGCGGCGACGAGCATCATCACGCGGGTCATGCCTACTCCTTCATGCCGTCGAACGGGTGGCCGATGGTCTTGGCGGCCTCCTTCAGGCGCTCAAGCAGGTTCTTGGTCGCGGCTTCGTCCGCCTGGCGCTTCTGGAGCATGGCCGCCACCGTGTCCGCGGCATCGGTCAGGATCTTCTCGGGCTGCGTCACCCGGAAGATGTACCCGAGCTTGGAGGAGGGCGCGAGCTTCTTCAGCCTCGTCACGGCCTCGGGCACTTCGGCCGCGAGCAATTCCACGGCGTCCCGGCGCCGGCCCGTGTAGGCCGAGTCGGGCAGGGGGGCCAGGAGCGCGGCCTCCTCCAGCGTGTCCTCCATCATGAGGATCGCCAGGATCATCGACTCGCGCACGATCGAGGGCGGCAGGTTGGACGTCTTGATGTCGATCTTGTTCGGGCTCATCACCCGCGGATCGTTGGGGCCGTTCTTCTTCGGATCCTTGGGCTCGCTCATGACGTAGGGAGACAGGTGCTCCATGATGGAGTACGTCCCCGGGTGCTGGGTGGTTTCCCCGCGCTTCAACACCTCGTCGATGAGCGGCCGCATGAGCGCCTCGAGCTCGACGTCCGTGTTCGACTTCTGGATGCCCGCGCGCAGCGTGCGGAAGTACTCCGTGGAGAACCGGAGCGCCTCGCTCGCGTCGTCGACGATGATCCCCCGGGCCTGGCCGGGTTCCAGCGCCAGGAGCCGGTGCGCCGTCCGGTTCTCCTTGCGGAACCGGGGATCCACCGTGCTCTGCCCCACGGGATCGTAGATGACCAGGATGTGGTAGACGCCCGCGACCTTGGGGGTCCAGGCGTACACGAAGCCTTCGTCCTTGTCGGTCTTGAGGGTGTCGCGGTGGACGAGGCGCTGGCGCTTCTGGATCGCCAGGCTGACGAGCTCCACGTCCATTCCCGTGACGTCTTTCTCGACCTTCGGCGCCCAGCTGACGTGCGTCGTGCGGCGCGTGATCTCGAGCCGGAGCGCCGTTCCCTTGGGCCACCGACACTTGAACGTGCACTCGTAGGCCCCATCCTTGACTTCGACGCTCTCGAGAGCGCACGTCACCGGGACGGCCGGGGAAGGGGCCTGGGGCGCCAGCGCCAGGGCCAGGATCGCGACCATCGCACTCATGGATTACCTCGCGGCGTCCCCCATCGACCACGACAGGAACTCGACCTCGGTGGCGAAGTAGAACGTGATGTCGTCGAACACGGGCGCTCCGAGCAGGATCGAATCGGACTGGAGCCCGTCGATCTCGAAGCGGACGTCGTACTGCAGGGCCTCGTCCGAGGAGATCTCGTGGGGCCGGCCGGTCGCCGGATCCCTGGGCTCGCTCTTGCCGGCGTCCATGAAGCCGCGGGTATCTTCGGAGTCGATCGTGCGCCTGACGCCGCCGTCCGGACCCAGGACGCGCAGGGTGATCATGCACTGCGGATGCTTCTGCTTCACGAAGAGGGGGGTCAACTTGTCCAGCTCGGGATTCCACTTGAAGCTCGACTTCGAAGGCGCCAGGTCGAGCGCTCCGGCGCCGCGGTAGCCCGCGTCGGACTCGCTGTCGTCCCGGTCGCCGCCCACTTCGTCATCGTCGGATTGCACGTACTTGTCCGACGCGCCGTACTGTCCCGGGATCTTCGGCCGGTAGTCGTACGAGATGGGATGGCCGTCGATGCGGCTGACCTCCTCGGGATGCCAGGTCCACGCGAACCCCAGCAGGGCCGTCCGCTTCCGGGGGGCGGCCGCGGTGATTCCCTTCGGCGGGCCGGCGACGGTATCCGACGGGCCCTTGGGGGCGGCGGGGGCGCCGCCCGGGACGCCGGTGACCACGTCCTTCAGGCCCGATGTCTTGGCCGACGAGGGGGGCGCGAGCGAACGGTCCTGCAGGCCCATGTAGATGGGCGCCGAGGTGAAGACGGCGTCGCCCTGGGGACGATAGTAGCGGCCGACCGCCCACTGCCGGACCGCGGACTTTCTCAGGTCGATGACCTGGTCCTGGATGACATTGGCCTGCCCGAGTTCCACGCCGTTCTCGAACCGCGTGAACGGCTCGGAGATGTGCCACAGGTAGAACTCATCCATGGTCATGTCGGCGGACTGGTTCCTGGGGAAGGGGCCCATGCCGAGGTCCGAAACCTCGCCGAGGCGGATCGTGTTCGGCGAGCCGTCCGCCTGGAAGTCCCAGTTCGGCAGCGGGGGGGACTGCGAGGACGTGCATCCCGCCTGGCGGGAGCCGAACGCGTATTCCGAGAACATCTGCAGTTCGCGGGGAGTCTTGAGGTATTCCGCGGGCCGGCCGTTGATCCAGATCACCAACTGGTGATCGTAGCTGGGAGCCTTCCCTCACCACGGGGGCAGGGCTTGCCACGACAGCATGACGTGCGTCCATCGATGCGCTTCGAAGTAATTCGGCCTCATCGCGGTGGGATCGGCCCTGGGATTGGGCGTGCTTCCCGTGTCCAGTCCGTGCGGATGCAGGTTATGGTTGAGGCAGGAGGTCAGGGCGTAGTTCTCCAGGTCGACGAGGTCGGGCAGCGGCCCGCTGCCTCCCTTGAAGCCGGCGTCCGCGGTCGTCGCGGCGCGGTAGGCCATGAAGGAGGCCGGCCTGAATTGCCAGACGCCCAGGCCCTGGGCCCGTATCTCGGTGGGTGTCCCCTGGCTCGCCGTGGGGATGTTCCCGTCATACATCGGGGAGAAGGGATCGCGGTAGTCGCACTTGGGGGCCAGGGGTCCGCCCTTCGGCGTATCGGGGCCGGGGCGCGACCACTTGCCCAGCTCGTCGGCCTCCGACTCCGAATACGCGGGCGTGTCGTGCGCGGGAAGGAACATCAGGTTGAACGGACTGGGGTCCCGGTATCCCGTATTCTGGTGATGCCGGGCCATGGAAACGATGTTCCGCGCCTTTCCCGTGTGCTCGGGAAAGAAGCTGGGTTTGATCCAGAGACTGAGCACGCCGCCGTGCAGGGCGAAATTGCCGGGGATAGGATTGGATCCGTCGCCGACCACGGAGGAGGCCTGCCGCATGAACCAGGCCGCGCCGCAGTTGCGCTCGGAGTAGAAGCCGTCGGTCCGGAGATCGCCGGGCGCGAACGCCTTCAGCGACGGGGGCTTCGCGGGGGAATTCCAGGCGGGCATCCGGAAGGAGCGCGCCAGCCGGTGCGCCCCCGGGGTTCCGTTTCCGGTCCAGAGCGGTCCCGCGGGATCGCCGGGGCGGTCCGAGTGGTTCCGCGCCTTCACGCCGCCGGGGCCCGACCGGCCGCACGCCAGTTCGTGCGTGTCGAGGCCGCTGTTCTGGTTCGCGTCGAATCCACCCTCGAAGTGGACGTGCAGGCCTTCCATGTCGCCCGCGTCCTCGGTGGGCCAGTGCGGCTCGCAGATCTCGGTGTCCGCCTTCTTGTCGGTCCCGCCGTACGTCGCGAGCGTGATGTATCCGTCGAATTCATACCCCCATCCGGTCTGCCGCGCGGCCGTTCCGCTCGGATACCCGCGATGGCCGTCCTGCCCGTACGACGTCTGGACGGTGTAGCCGCCGTACGTGTCCTCGTACAGCTTGGCGCCGGCGCCCGGCTCGGGACCGATGTCGAGCGCCGTCCCGGTGTTCGTGCGATCTTCGGAGTGCTTGTCCGACGCCTTGCCGGGCTGGAAGTGGCGCTGCGAGGTCTCGCGGTACGGCTCGAAAACGCGGACCGACGCGCACACGCGGCGCTCGGCCTCGATCTTGCAGCGGGGAGTGTCCGTCTGCGTGCGGTTTCCCGACAGCGGGCGGAGGACGCGGCCCAGGGACTCGATCTCGTACACGCCCGTGGGGTGGAACGTGAACTCCGTCGAGTTCACGATGAGGTCGGTCTTGTCCACGCGCAGGTAGAGGTTCGCGTCCGGATTCAGCTCGTTGAGGTGGAGATTGGGATTGAAGTTGGCCTTGATCACGTCGCCGATCGCGTACGAGGCGAATTTCTGCGCGGCGGGGGAGACCGTGGTCACCTGGGCCTCCCACTGGTTCCCCGCGTAGTCGAAGAAGATCGGCCGGGAGTCGCGGATGACTCCCGCTTCGACCAGGTTGTCCACGAACCGGTTGAACTGGGTCCAGGTCATGAAGGGACCGCCGAACCAGGCGTCCTTGTAGTTGACCGATCCGAGGTTCTCCTTTTTCCGGCAGGCGATGATGTGGTCGGCGATCGTCTCCGCGGACACGGCGCCTTCTCCGGAGGACGACAGGGTTCCGCTGCCCTCCCGCGGCCCGGCGATCGGCGGCGTCGAATACAGGAACCCGTACTCGTCCCCGTCCTCGTCCCGATGGTCGTACGTCTGCTGCACGGTCCACCAGCTGTAGTACCTCTGCGGCGTCGAAACGCCCCCCTGCAGGGCCGTCACCGGCGACGGGCAGTAGGGGGCGAAGGCGCGGCGCTCGGCGACGAAGAATCCCCTGAGATCCGCCAGCAGCGCGATGAGCACTTCCCGGCGCGCGCTGTTGATGTTGACCGGCGCGCGCTGCACGACCTCGATGTAGGAGGGATTCAATTCGTCCAGGCCGTAGATGGCGCACTGATTCTTGCCGGTCGACTGCGACTCAAACCAGCGGAGCGGGTCCTGGCCGGGAGATCCCGCGGCGCTCTTGCCCCGACCGCGCCGGAACTGGGCCGGGTCGTCTCCCCGGTAGTACTTCACCGGATACTGGTCGGCGACGGCCTGGCTCAGGGGCACGGGATTCGCGACGTTCTTGTCGACCCAGGAGTTGGCCGCCACGAAGGGCCGGATTCTCTTCATTTCCCCGGCGGTGAAGTGCATCTCCAGTTCGGTGATCGAGCCGAACCCGCCCGGGGGGCGGATGGCCAGGATGCGGTCTCCCAGGCTCGGGATGCCCACGGAGGACAGCCTGCCCAGCACGTTGAGCATTCGCCTCAGGTTCTGGCTGACGCTGGAGGCGTTCCCTCCGTGCAGGCGGGCGCCGTCGTTCAGGTGAAGGCACGCCGAGGATTCCTGGACCCGGACCTGGTAAACGTCGGTGTTCAGACCGTACGTGGATCCCGAGTGGAATCCCGAGACGCCGAACGTGGCGACCTTGCCGCCCGGGGCGTCGACGGCGTACCTGCGCGTCCTGGAGTCCCCCGACCTCGGGTCGCCGTCGACCTCGACGGCGAGCGACGGGTTGCTGGCGACTCCGAGTTCGACGTCAAGGACGCTGGCGGCGCCTTCGGAGGATTCGCCCGCGCTCTCGACCCCGTCCTCGTTCTCGTCGTTTCCCCAGTACTTGAGATTGTTGTCAAATGGATCCGCCTCCAGGGCCGCCACGGCGGCCGCGACACCGGAGCGCGCCAGGCGGCCGGCCCGGATCTGGTCCAGGTAGTTCACGGTGACCGCCCGGTCGGATGCGGTGACCATCAACAGCGAAACGCCGAGGAGGCAAAGCACGGCCATCATCGACAGCACGATGATGAGGGCCACGCCCCGGGACCGGCGAATTCTCGAAATCATAGTCACCCCCAAAATCACTCCGGAGTCGAGGTGGAGAATTCCCGGTGCAGGAGAAATCTACTTAGGATTCAGCAATTCCTAGACGCTCTCTGTCGAATCAAAAGCGCATGATCCCCTGCCCCGGACCAAATCCGCCCCCCGTGGACGCCGTGCGGCGCAATCCCCATGCCAGTGTACATGGGACGCCCGCCGGGCGTTCAACAATTCAATCATGCGCATTTTTCGGGAATAAGGCGGGACACGGGATCGGGCAACGTTTCCGGACCGTAACGGGGTTGCCGCGAAGTAACACCGGGAATGAACCTAATTCGGATGGGCAGGTGGAAGCGGGACGGGCCGGCGGTCGCCGTCCGTGGTGGGAATGGCCGACCCCCATCGCCCCGGGATCTCGGCGGCGCATTTCGGGCAGCGGCCCTCCGCGAGCGTCCCCTTCAGGACGGCGAAGTGGCGGCGCTTGATGAGAAGCGTTCCGCAGGCGTGGCAATGCGTGTCCTCCAGCGGGTGGCCGGGGACATTGCCCATGTAGACGTACTTCAATCCTTCCTCGCGGCCGATCTCGCAGAACCGCTCCATCGTCTTGATCGGCGTCGGGGGCAGGTGGGAGAGGTCGAGATAGGGGAAGAACCGCGTCACGTGCCACGGGGTGAGCGGGCCCAGCGCGTCGCGGATCCAGCCCGCGATCCCGCGCGCGATCTCCTCCCCGTCGTTCACCGTCGGCGTCACGTTGGTGACGCACTCCACCCACATGCCGTACTTGTGTTTGGCGAGCTTGGTGCATTCGAGCGTCGGATCGAATTTCGCGATCCCTGATACCTTCTTGTAAGAATCCCGCGAGAATCCCTTGATATCCACGCGCCACGCCGTGAGATAGGGGCCGATGAGCTCCATGTGCTCCTCGGTCGCGTAGCCGTTCGTCATGTAGGCGCTGTAGAGCCCCAGCCGCTTCGCCTCGATCATGGCCTCGAGCGTGTGCTCGATCCAGATGGTCGGGTCGTTGTAAGTCCAGCCGATCCCCTGGACGCCCAGCTTCGCCGCGAGGCGCGCGCTCTCGGCGGGGTCCACCTTTTCCATGTTGCGGCCGAACTCGTCGGGCGAGTCGTGGGAGATCTCCCAGTTCTGGCATCCCGGGCAGCGGAAGTTGCAGCCGCGCGTTCCCATCGAGAGGATCTTCGTGCCGGGGTGGAAGTGGAAGAGCGGTTTCTTCTCGATGGGGTCGACGCAGGCGCCGCTCGTGAGGCCGTAGATGAGCGTGTAGAGCGTGCCGTCCTTGTTGAGGCGCGTGTTGCACGCGCCGCGCGC
>DASRJF010000069.1:0-9176 GCA_035649615.1 Planctomycetota bacterium
GAGTGGCGCTCCCGCAGCTTGCGGTAGTCGGGCAGGAACCGGCCCGCCTGGCGCATGAACCAGACCGGGGTGCGGTCGACGGGTTCGCGCCGGGCCGCCTGCAGGAGCCGGTAGGGGGTCGTCACGCGTCGGAGATTAACACACCTTTCGCGCCCGACGCTGCGTTACATTAAGCCCGTGCTGATCGAATGCGCCCGGTGCGGAAAGGCCGTGTCTCCCACGGACGATTGCTGCAGCGCGTGCGGCTTCGACCCGGTGAACGACCCGTGTCGCTTCGGCCCTTACGAGATCCTCGAGCGGCGGGGCCGGGGCGGGCTCTCGGTCGTCTTCAAGGCCCGGAAAAACGGGACCGTCGCCGCGCTGAAGATCCTCGAATCCACCCGCCCGAAGCGCGTCGACCAGTTCGCCCGCGAAGCGACGGTCCTGGCGGCCCTGTCGCATCCCAACGTCGTGAAGGTCTACGACTCGGGCGAGGTGGACGGCCACCGGTTCCTCGCGCTGGAGTTCGTCGACGGGCCGGGGCTCGACGTCGCGATCCGCAAGCGGATGCTCGACGCCGCCACCGCGGCGACGATCACGGCCCGCGCGGCGCGCGCCTTCCAGCATCTCCACGAGCGGGGATTCGTCCACCGCGACGTGACGCCCGGCAACATCCTGCTCGGCCCGGACCACGATCCGAAGATCTCGGATTTCGGCCTTACGCTGCGTATCGAGGAAGTCCGGAAGCTCGCTCCCGGCGTGACGGGCGGGACGCCCGTGTACATGAGCCCCGAGCAGGCGTCGGCGAACCACGCGGCCGTCGACGGCCGGTCGGATGTCTACGGCCTGGGCGCGGTGCTCCACGAGGCGCTCGCCGGGAGGCCGCCCTTCACGGGAACCGACACGCTGGAGATCCTGAGGAGAATCCGGCTGGAGCCCTTCGTCATGCCGGAGGGAGTCGAGCCGGGGCTCGCCGGGATCTTGCGCCAGGCGCTCGAGAAAGATCCGGACGGGCGGTTCGATTCGATGGCGGACTTCGCGTCGGCTCTCGAGTCGTGGGCCGGGCGCCATGAAGGAAGAAACGGGTCATGAACTGGAGCTTCAGGCTTTTCACGATCTTCGGGATCCCGGTGCGGATGCACTGGACGCTCCCGCTCTTCATGGCCGGCGAGATCCTCTCGTCGATGAACGTCCACGGCGGCGACGCGCTGAAGTACACCGCGGGCGCGATGGTCCTGCTGTGGGTCCAGGTGCTGACGCACGAACTCGGCCACTGCTGGGGCGCCTGGCGCGTGGGGGAGCACGCGGAGCAGATCCTCCTCTGGCCGCTCGGCGGCCTGGCCTACGTCGGCCACACGGAGGATCCGGGGAAGGATTGGATCATCACGATCGCCGGTCCCGCGGTGACCATCCTCTGGGGTTTCGTCTCGGCCGGCGCGCTGCTCGCGATGGGGTACGCGCTGAGCTGGGACGCGCTCAATCCGTTCGGTTCCTGGTGGCCCGCGGGCGCGGTCGACTACGTTCCGGTGATGCTCGCCATCAACCTGAAGATGAGCGTCGTCCTCGCGGCGTTCAACCTGCTGGTGCCGGCGTTCCCGCTCGACGGGTGCCGGCTGATGATGGCGTGGCTCACGCTGCGCATGGGTCGCGGTCCCGCCATGCGCATCACCGGCATCCTGGGAGTCATCTCGGGGATCGTGATCGCCCTTCTCGGATTCTACAAGTCCTCCTTCCTGACGGTCCTGATGGGGATCTGGGTCGCCATCCAGTCGGCGACGCTGTACGGCCAGGCGGCCCAGGCCACCGAATACGGCGAGTCGACTTACTCCGGGCGCGGCTATGTCATCCGGCCGGAGCCCAGGGAGGGTTTCTTCCAGCGGAGGCGCCGGTTGAAGCGCGAGCGCGCGCTGGCCCGTCGCGACGAGGAGGAGGCCGAGCTGCGGCGGCGCGTCGACGAGCTCCTCGACAAGGTGAACCGGGTGGGCATGGCCAACCTGTCGCCTTCGGAGCGGAAGGCGCTCGAAGATGCGAGCTCGAGACTCAGGAGAGGTTCGTAGTTCGTTCCAAGTTCGACGTTCAAAGTCCCGGTTTGATTTCTGGCGACTGAAAACTGATGTCTTCCCTCTCATGTCTGATGTCTGATTTCTGATTTCTGATGTCTGAAGTCTGATGTCTGATGTCTGATGCCTGATTTCTGATTTCTTCTTTCTGTAGTCTGAAGTCTTCAGTCTGAAGTCTGCGTTCCGTATAGTCTGCATCTGAACCGAGGACTCCTCTTATGGCCTATCGCCTTTTGGCCCTGTTGATGGCCGCGGGTTCATTCGCGTGGGCGCAGGAACCCCCTCCCTTGTGGAGGAAGTGCGGCAGCGAGATCGCCTGGATGAGCGACAAGCGGCCGCTCAAGGACAACAACCAGGGCGGCGCGCTCGGAAAGACGGACGTCGACCTCGAGGACCTGTGGAGCGACGTCAAGGCCAAGGCGGCGGAGACGAAGCGGCCCATCCTCTGGTACATCCCCAAGGTCGCGGGCAGCCACATGTACCGCGGCGCGATCCTCGACACCTACATGGACGTCGCGGTGTGGACCGACGAGGCCGTCGTCGCGCTCGTCAACCGGCGTTTCGTCCCGCTGCGGGCCGCGTGCGCCAAGGAGCTGGCGGACAACTCCGGCGTGAAGCGGTGGCGCGTCGTCGAGCCCGCGATCGTGATCCTCGACGCCGACGGCAAGGAGCTGCACTGCATCCAGCGCATCCGCACGTTCAACGCGGACTTCATCGCGGCGGCGCTCCGCGCGGCGCTCGACAAGGTCGCGCCGGCGGCGCCCCCCGACGGGGCGTCGGGCGACGAGCTGATGGCCGGCGGATGGTTCGAGGCCGCCGCCCGGAAACTCGAGGGGTCGCCCCTCGCGCTCGCCGAGCTGCGGCGGCGGGAGGGGAAGTTCGACGACGCCCTCGCGATCCTCGTCCGCGCGGCGGCGAAGGGCGCGAGCGCCGACGAGGTGGAGGCGCGGCGCGGCCGCGTGCACCTCTCCGCGGGCCGGATCGCGGAGGCGAAGGCGTCGCTGGAGAAATCGAAATCCGCGGAGGCCGCCTACTACCTGGCGCACGCCGAACGCCTCTCCGGGAGGGACGATGCGGCGAAGGCGACCTGGTCCAAGCTCGCGGCCTCGTCGCCCGACACCCGCTGGGGATGGCGCGCCGCGGCGAACACGACGATCTACACCAAGGACGAACAGGCGTACGGCCCCGGGGCGGTCGGTTTCGAGGACGTGATCTGGTGCGCCGCCCCGGCGGCGGGGGCGACGACGACGCGGTGGGAGCGCGGCGCGGCCGACCTGGAGGACATCGCGAAGCGGGCGGTCGCGTGGCTCCTCCGCAACCAGGCCGCCAACGGCTCGTGGAACGACGCGCGGTACGCCTTCTGGCCGTCTCCCGACATCCAGCCCAACGTCCACATGGCGGTGACGGGGCTCGCCTGCTCGGCGCTTCTCGAGTGGCGCGACCTCGACCCCAAGAACATCGACGCCGCCCTGGCGCGCGGCGAGAAGTACCTCCTCGACGATACGAAGATGGCCCGCGGGAAGAACGAGGAGTCGTACGCGGACGCCTACCGGCTCCTCTACCTGGCGAAAAAGCAGGCGACGCTGACCGACGACGCGGCCAAGAAGCAGGGGACGGGCCGGATGAACAACCTGGTCGTGAGCCTCGCGGCGATCCAGGACAAGGCCGGGTTCTGGTCGCACGAGTACACCAACCCCTTCGTCACCGCGGCCGTCCTGCAGATCCTCAACGGCGCCCGGCGCGCCGGGGCGGTCGTGGACGACGCCATCCTGGCCCGGGGCGGGGCGGCCCTGAAGGCGACGCGCGACGACAAGGGACGCCAGGCCTACGCCGCCGGAGGCCGGGGATCGAACGATTCCAACTCGAGCGGCCGCAACGCGATGTGCGAGGCGGCGCTCCTCGAGGCCAAGGCCATCGACAAGGAGAGTTTCCAGGCGGCGATGGACCAGTTCTGGGCGTTCCTGGACCGGCGGGAGAACGTGCGCGTCTGCGACTACCACTCGGACCAGGAGCTGGCGGGGTTCTTCTTCTTCAACAACTTCTTCCACACGATGGAGGCGGTGCCGCTGCTGGAGGAGAAGGCGAAGGAGCAGGCCATCACCCGGGCCGCGGAGCACCTGGTGAAGATCCCGGAGATCGACGGGAGTTTCATCGACAGCCACGAGATGGGCAAGAGTTACGGCACGGCCGCCGCGTTGCTCTCTCTCAAGACTTGCCTGAAAAAATAGGGCGACGAGCCGGCCCAGGAGCGTAAAAAAAGAGCGGTGAAGGAACGCGTTCCCTCACCGCTCGGGTCTTGGCTTGAGTCTTCCTACTTGTCCTTCTTCTCCTCCGCCTTCTCTTCCTTGAGACTCTCCAGCACCTTCCGCTTGGCTTCGAAGAACTGGGTCGCCTCGGGGAAGCGCCCTTCGAGGAGCTTGAGGGCCTCTTCAAACAGGGGAATGTCCTTGTCCACCTCGGCGTGGGACAGGATGGCGCCGTAGAACGCGCCGAAGAGCCCGTCCGGCTTCGGGACGCGACCCTTCTTGTGGAATTCGAGCAGGGTCTTGCCGGCGGCGGCTTGCAACTCCTGATGCTTGGAGCGTTCCTTGTTCTCGCGCACCGGCTGGAGGATGTCCTGGATCTCCAGGCCGAGGAATTGCTCGTCGATGCGCGCCTGCTGCTCCTTGGTGATCTTCTTCAGCGTGGCGTGGTGTTTCTTGGCGTCCCCGAGCGACTTGTAGTCGCCCATTTGCATGGCGCGGATGAAGAATTCGATCGTGGCGACGGCGTCGCCCTTCTCCGCTTTCGGCTTGAGCTCGAAGTACTCCATCATCGTCGTGAAATCGCCGACGGTGCGGCCCGGCGGCTGCCCGAGCACTTTTCCCTCGGCGTCCATGGCGACCAGGTGGGGGAAGCCGCGGCCGCCGACCGTGCTCAGCAGGCCGTCGTCTTTGCGCCCCTGGATCCTGGTCGTGATGTGGAGGAAGAGGACCACGTTCTTGGCGAAGTCGGGGAATTCCTTCTTCGAGAGCGTACCGCTCTCCAGCGTGTTGCAGGGGGGTCAGATGGCGTAGCTTCGGGTGAAGTAGGCGAAGATGAGCTTGTTGGCCTTCTTGGCCGCCGCCTTGGCCTCATCGAAGTCGAGGATCCAGGTCGCGTTCTTCACGAACGGCTTCGCGAGCTTCTCATCGAGATTCTTCTTCAGCTGGTCTTGGTCCGGCGCTTGCGCGAAGGCGCCGGGGGCGCCGACCAGGACCGCGATGGCGATCGCGGCGGACCGGAAAAGGATCATGCAAGCCTCCAATAGAGGAATGAACGCTGCCGACCCGAGGATTATGGCCGATTTCATCCCGGTCGCGCCACGAAATCAAGGGAGTGAAAGGGGCCGGATTTTCGTATCGCGAAACAATCTGCACGAGAAAACGGTGAATTCCGACGTCTAGTTGTTTAGTATAGTAGTAACGGTTCTGGGGAACTGTCTGGGTCGGGTGGGGAACTGCCTGGGGTCGGATGTAGTTCAAGTGGGGTGTCATTCCACCCGCCTGCCGTGCTTGGTCGTGCCCGTGTTGGCCGGCCCCCCAGAGACCTTGGTTCTGACACTCCCGATATCGGGCCGTGACTATCGATGAGAACGCTCGAAGCCGGGCGGGTTGAAGCCGGGGAGATCCTCCGGCCTAAATCGGTCCCGACCTCGATCCTCGTCGCCTGCGGAGCGGCGGCACTGGCGCTGGCGGCCCTCGCGGCCATGTGGTTCTCGCCCCGGGAAGTTCCGGTTCCCGTGGTGGAGGCGAAGAAGACCGTTGAAGCGGCCGAAGTTCCCACGGTATCCGCGGAACAGCTGAAGAGTCGGATGGAGCGGGAGCGCGACCTGCTCGTCACGTTCGTCGGCACGAAGACTTATTTCGACGAGCGGCGGATCCCGGGCGCGATCTGCGTTCCCTACCAGGGCCTGGACGCCAATTTCGGACAGATGAACCGCTCCCGCCCGATCGTCCTCTATTGCGGCTGTTGCGCGGGCGAGTCCGACGGGATCAGCGGCAACGCGGTCCGTCGCCTGGTGGAGATGGGATTCCGCAACGTGGCCCACCTCCGCGGGCATTTCGCCGCGTGGCAGTCCCTGGGGTACCGGTGCGAGGGGACGAACCCCGGGGCGCCGGTCGAACGGGCGTACGAAAACGCCCTCCAGAAGGACGAGCTGGACCGGTTCGCCGCCGAAACCGTGCGGAGACGCGGGGAACTGGCGACCGCGATCGCCGCGGAGCGCCATCCCGCGAGGAAGGCCGAGATGGAGACCCGCCTCGCCGAGACGGACCGGGAGTCGGACCTGAAGGGACTCGAATTGAAGCGGCGGATCAGCGAAGAGAACGGCGACGTCCAAAAGGTCAAAGAGATAGATGCGATGATCGAAGCCCGCCGGAACAGGAAACCATGACCGGCGCCCAGGGAGGACTGAACATGTCCAGACTCGTGTCGATGTTCGGAATGGCGTGCGCCCAAGGGGTCGCCCTCGTGGCCCTGGCCACGGTCGCCCAGGCGCAACCGACCACGTGCAACAATCGCACCCTGTCGAGCGGGGGAACGATCGTTCCCCAGAACACGCCCTTCACGGTGTCCGGAAGCGTCACGGCCACGACCGGCACGTATTACACGGTCACGGCCTCCGCCAACGCGAGCTACACGTTCACCTTCTGTTCGAACGGCGGGACCAGCTCGTACGATCCGTGGCTCTGCCTGTACAACTCGGGGGGCTCCCTGCTCGTGCAGAACGACGATTCGTGCGGCCTGCAGTCGCAGATCGTCCAGACGCTGACGACCGGCACCTATTACATCGCCGTCTCGGGATTCAGCACCTCCTCCGGCTCCTATACCCTGGCCTACTTCGCGCCGGGCGTGATCCCCAACCTCAACCCGAACGCTCCGACGAACCTCGTGCACGCCGCCGTTTCCAACGGTCCCCCGAAGGGCGTCGGTTTCGTCAGCGACGCGACGGCCTACTTCCGCGCGACGGTCACCGATAACGACACGGGCGACCTCGTCGGAGTCCAGGTGGAGGTCCTTCCGTCCGCCGTCCCTTTTGACCCTTCCAACATCACGGGCCAGACCGCTTCGACTCCCGTGAGCAGCATGGTGGGCTCCGGCGGGACGCCGGAGTGCGTGTACACGTTCACGGGGAATCCCTTCGGCGCCGGAGATTACCATTGGCGGCTCCGGGGCATCGACGACAACGGCGGCGCCGGCGCTTGGGTCGTGTTCAACGCCGTCCCGGTTCATTTCACGGTCGACCTCGATCCCCCCTCCACCCCCGTCGGGCCGTATAACCCGGGCGAAGGGGACGGCGTCGGAGTCGTTCCGCCGGGGAGCGACGTCCTGTTCACGTGGGGCATCGCGGTGGACGTCGGCCCTCCCGGGCCGATCTCCTATCGCGTCCAGGTTTCCGCTTCGCCCGATTTCAGCAACAACTTCGCCGACGACGTCGTCCCGGCCTTGGAGTTCCGCGTGCCCCTGAATATTGCCGCCACGCCCTACTACTGGCGCGTGGCCGCGGTCGACCAGGGGGGGAACCAGGGACCGTTCACCCTGCCGATCAGCTTCCTCGTGATCTTCAACGACCCGACCAATCACGCGGGCGGAGACTGCAACATCAGCGTCGGAGCCGCGACGGGCCCCCTGGTCCCCGCGGCGTTCGCGGCGGCGCTGCTCGCCTTCGGCCTGGCCCGGCGGCGGCGCGCGTAATCGCGCGCGCCTGACTCCGGTCCCATCGCCGGGCCCCGGCCCGGCGCTGGCCCTCCCGGAGCTTTAGCGAAGGGGGGTACAATCTCACGCCATGAGAATCTCCCTTCTCGTCCTCTCGCTTCTCCTGCTGCCGGCGCAGGAAAGGACCGCCTCCGGCGCGCTCGGCATGGCCGCGGCGGAGCATCGCGAAGGCGCGGCGGCGGGGGCCCGGATCCTCGAGCGCGGCGGCAACGCGGTGGACGCAGCCGTCGCGGCGGCGTTCACGATGGGCGTCGCCATGCCCAGTCATTCCGGCCTGGGAGGCCGCAGCCAGCTGCTCGTCGTCCTGAAGGACCGGGCGTTTCACATCGACGGCGGGACGCAGGTCCCGACCGGGTGGAAGGAGTCGGACGGGAAGCTCGCCCCGGTGTGCATCCCGGGCTCGGTCGCGGCGCTCGAGATGGCGCTCCGCGAGGGCGGGACCCTGAAGCTGGCGGAGGTGATGGCGCCGGCGATCGAGCTGGCGAAGACGAGGAAGTCGCCGGACCTCGCGACGACGCTCGAGGCGATCGCCGCGGGCGGCGCGAAGGAGTTCTACGAGGGGAAGATCGCCGGGGCGATGGCGGCCGACATGGCGGAGCGCGGGGGCTTCATCACGAAGGAAGACCTCGCCGCGTACAAGGCCCTGAAGCGCGAGCCGCTCCGCGGCCGCTACCGCGGGTTCGAGGTGCTGACGGCCGATCGTCCGGCGTCGGGCGCGCTCGTCCTCGCGGCGCTCAACGTGCTGGAGACCTTCGACGTCGCCTCGCTGGGCGAGGCGGACCGGGAGCACGCGCTGATCGAGTCGCTCCGGATCGCGTTCGAGGACCGGAAACTCGCGCCCGGGGACCCGAAGGCGCACGCGAAGAAGCGCGCCGCGGAGATCGACTTCAAGAAGGCGGGCGCGCCGCGCGTCGACGCGGAGGAGGAGGGCGACACGACGCACATCTCGGTCGTGGACCGCGACGGGAACGCGTGCGCCTTCACGCAGTCGCTCGGGCCGTGGTTCGGCGCGGGTCCGGCGAAGGGCCTGGGCTTCAACTACAACCGGACGCAGGGCGTCTCGGGGATCGTCAAGCCCGGCGAGCGCCACGTGACGGGCCAGTCGCCCACGATCCTGCGCAAGGACGGGAAGGTCGTGCTGGTCCTGGGGTCCGCGGGCGAGCGGCGCATCACGTCCGCGGTGACCGAGGTGATCCACCAGGTTGTCGACCGGGGCCGGGGCGTGCGCGACGCCGTCTTCGCGCCGCGCTGGCACTGGCAGGGGCCGCAGCTCGTGCTCGAGTCGAACCCGCCCGACCGATCGCTGGCCGTCTCCGCGGAATCGCTGGAGGCGCTGCGGGGACGCGGCTTCTCGTTCCAGCGGATCCCGTCCAATCCCTATTGGGGCCGCGTGCAGGCGGT
>DASRJF010000070.1:0-8187 GCA_035649615.1 Planctomycetota bacterium
GGTCCTGGCCGCGGGATGCGCCTCCTACGACGACATGGGATCCACGTCCTCGTACGTCATCGGGGCGCTCTTCGTGATCGTCGGCCTTGCGCTGGCCGCGGCCCTCGTCATCAGCCTGAACGAAGGCTAGTGTCGCATCCAGATTGATTCACTCGGTAGCCACACGGTCCCTTCGGATGCGACACCTGTTGGAAGTTGGGAGTTCTGGGTTCTGAGTCCTGTGTTCTGAGTTCGTTCAGAGTTCGTTGTTCGCCATCCACTCCGAACTAGGAACTTCGAACGAACGCTGAACGCAGCACTCAAAACGTTGAACTTCTGGTCGGCCTTCTCGAACTGCGTGTCCACAGGTTACGTCTCAACTGTCAGAATCAACTTTGACGCAACACGAGCCGGCTTTCGCTACTTGTACTGTCTCAGGAATCCGATCACTTTCCGGATCTGGGCGATCACCTCGGGCGTCTGGCGGACGATGAGCAGGCCGCCGTTCAGCTGGATCGACGCGCGCGGGTTCTCGTCCCACGCCTTCCCTCCCGTGTGCGCCTTGACGAGATCGACGATCGGAAATTCCGGCGGAGTCTCGTCGGTCGCGGAGGCGAAGGTCGCGCCCACCCCGTCGTCGGCGAGCGTGATGTCGGCGCCCGGGAAGTCGCGGATCGGCATGAGCAGGTCCCGGACGTCGAAGATCTCCAGCAGGATCTCCGACTTGAGTTCGCTCTCCGGGGCGATCATGAGCACGCCGTCCTGGACGGCGAATCCGATCTTCAGGGGCTTGAGGAGCAGCCTGAGGATGCTGTGGACCGTGACGCCCCGGGCTTTCATCGTGACCGTTCCCGGGATTTCGGCCGCCTTCGGGTTGAGGATGACGTTGATGCCCGCCACTTCGCGGATGTAGTCGACAAGTTCCCGGACGGTCCAGTTCTTGAAGTCCACGTCGAGCCTGAGCGTCCGCAGCTGGGCTTTTAGGGTCTTCGACGCCTCATCCTGCCGGGCCGCCGCCGGAGCGGCCAGCGCGAAGGCCGCCAGGAGAATGGCGATACGTTTCATCAAGGCACCTCACATCCCCGATTTCGCGAACCACGCCCGCCACGCGTCCTTGTCCGTTCCGAAGTCCTTCCCGGTGCGGCGGCGCAGGAATTCGAGCACGCGCCCGCCCAGCTCCGGCACGTCCAGGAATTCTACGACATCCCCGAGGAGAATCTCCAGCTCGCCCGCGAGGCGCACCGCGAGCTCGCGCTCCCGGGGAAGGTCCGACGCGAGGAGCTCCCGCAGGCGGCGGACGATCTCCCCGTGGGCTTTCCGGTTGAGCGTCCCCCGGTCGAGGCGTCGAAGGATACGGACGGCGTCCGCGAAATTCGCCGGGCTGCGGGCCATCTCGAGCGCCGGGCCCACGAGCGCCTCGTCGCCGGGCTCGAAACCGATGTCGACCAGCACCTCTTCCTCCCCGTCGTGCCGGGCCAGTTCGTCGGAGCGGTCGATGAGGAGCTTCCGGATCGCGTCGTCCTTCTCCAGCCGCGTCGTGAGGAGCTGGGCCGCCATCCGCCGCCGTTCCGGGGCGGGATCGGCGATCACCGCGGCCACGAGCGCGGCCACGCCGTGCGGATCCAGGCGCGCGACGGACTGTTCCAGGCGAACGCGCTCCGCGGGTCCCGCGGCGGCATACCGATCGAGGAGCGACCGGCCCGGGGTGAGCCACCCGGCGAAACCGAAAACGAAGAGCGCCGCCGCCGCGACGGGAAGGGCCGCCTTCCACGAGACGCGCCGCGCGGGCCGCGCCCGCTCGCGGACCCGATCCACGTACCGGTCCCACCGGACCTCGTCCGTCCGGGCCGGCGCCGAGCGAAGGGTCCGGTCGAGGGCTTCGAGGCTCTGCAGCTCCGCGGAGCACGACGCGCATCCCGCGAGATGCGACCGCACCGGTTCGGCCCGCTCGGGGGTGAGTTCCCGGTCGTGGTACTCGTCCAGGAGGACGCGGATGTCGTCGCAGGTCATTCGAGCCGCTCCCGCAGTTCTTCCTTGAGGCGCCGACGGGCCAGCGACAGGTTCACCTTCACGTCCTCGTACGTGCACCCGAGCGCCTCGGCGATGGCCCGGTAGTCGAGCCCCTGGTAGACGTGGAGCACCAGCACCTCGCGCTGGCGGTCGGGGAGCCCGGCGACGTGGCGGCGGATCACCTCGTCGAGCTCCTCGGCGCGCCGTCCGGCATCCGGCGCTTCCGGGGATTCCGCGCCCTCCGCGTCCCGGCGGAACCGGTCGAGCCGGGACTCCTCCCGCGACTTCCGGCGGAGGCCGTCCCGGTGCAGGTTGAGGAGGATCCGGTACAGCCAGGTCCGGAAGCTCGACTCGCCCCGGAAGTCCCTCAAGTGGCGGTACGCGAGGACAAACCCGTCCTGCGACAGCTCCTCCGCCCCGGCGTGATCGCCGGTCAGCCGCAGGCAGAATCCGAAGGCGTCGCGCATGTGGCGGCGGACGAGGTCCTCGAACGCGGTCTCCTCCCCCTTCTGGAACCGGACCACGAGTTCCGCGTCCATTGAGGACCCTGTCCCTTTATCCATTCGACGGTGACCAGGACTCCGGGTTAAAAGAAAAAGCGCTCAGGCCCCAGGACTCAGGAATCAGGTTCAGAAGCTAACAGGCATCAGGCAACAGCTTACTTCTGGGACCTGACGGCTGATGTCTTTCTGCTTTCGGTCTGAATCCTGAACCCTTCCTAACCTGATCCCTGATTCCTGATTCCTGAGTCCCTTTGGTAGCTCCGCCAGTTCTGTTACGATTAGTTCTTCATGGGCAGCTTCGGATTCGACGAGATGATGGTGGTCGCGATCGTGGCGATCGTGATCTACGGCCGCGACCTTCCCCAGGTGGCCCGCAAGGTGGGGCGCTGGTACGGGAAGCTCAAGCGGCAGCTGACCGACATGAAAGAGGAAATCGTCCGCCAGATTCCGGACGAGCCGGACGAGGACGAGTTCCGCCCGCCGCCGGGGAGATCGGAACCCGATCCCGGGCACGGCGCGCCCTCCCCTTCCGCGGGCCTGCCGGGCCCCGACCCCAGCGACCCCGAATACCGCGAGGCCGGGACCTTCGATCCGTCACGCAAGTCCAGCTGATCCCGAACGATTCCCGATTCTTGATTCTTGATTCTAGATTCTAGATTCTAGATTCCAGATTCCGGATTCCTCATTCCATTCCACATTCCATCTTCCATCTTCCATCTTCCACGCTCCCATCATTCGCCCTTCAGCCCGTGGTACGTGTTCGAGGCGAGTTTCTTCGCCTGGATGTACCGGTTCAGATCGTAGGTGCGCCCCGACTTCTCGTTCGCTTCGCCGAGGTACTCCATCCCCTTCTTGAGCAGGTCCATCCCCTTCTTCAATTCGATCTTCAGCTTGGCCTGGTCGGCGTCGGACATGGTCGCCTTGTCGCGCGCGATCTCCGGCTCAAGCGACTTGATGATGGCGAGCCCCTCCTCGCACGCCTTGTGGCCCTCGCGTTCCAGGCCGGAGACGTCGACGGGCTTGGGGGCCGCCGGGGGTGGAGGCGGCGCCGGGGCTTCCTTCGCGGCCGGCTTCTGGCCGCCCCCCGACATGACGAGGTAGAGGAGGACGACGAGGAGAACGCCCGTCACGCCGAAAATGATCGGCAGCGGATTCAACTTCGCCGGCTGCGGGCGGAAGGGCTTGCCCGCGCGGCCCGGGCGGCCCGGCGGCGGCGGCGGGGCGCCGCGGGAGAATCCCGGCCGGCCGGGGATCCGGGGATTCGGCATGTCAATTCCTCTTGGGTTCGAGTATCGAGACGGCCGCGCGATCCTCGCGGAGGTGCTCCTTGAGCCGCTTCTCGAGGGCGCGCGGGTTCAGGCGCGACAGGGCCCGCGGGAAATCGAAGACGTCGAGGCCTTTCAGGGCGAAGCCGAGCACCATGAACCCGATCCCGTCGGGACTGTCGAAGGACCGGAGATAGCGCCCGAGCCGCTTGCGGCGCGCCCGGTCGACGTCGCGCCGCTGGAGGCGGCCCCGCGAGGCCCGGGCGATCTCTTTCCGGATCTCCGCCGCCAGTTTTTCCGGCTCGTCCGTCTCGCCCCCGATGAGCGTGAACCCGAACTCCGGCTCCGCCGTGTGGGACGCGGAGAACGTGTCGTCGATCAGCCCGTTCCGGTACCACTTCGCGTGGAACGCGCTCGTCGGGCCGAACAGGTTGTCGAGGAGGACCGACGTGGCGAGATCGCGGTCCAGGAGCGGGCCGTCGAGCTCGAGATCCTTGTAGCCGACGATGACCCGCGGGCGCGACACGACGGCCGACTCGCGCACCAGCTCCCGGGCCGGCCCCGGGGGCTCCGCCGGATACGTCCGCGCGATCGCGCCGTTCGCCGGGGCGAACCGCGCCGCGGGGAGCGCCTCTTCCAGCCGCCGGAAAACATCCTCGGGATCCAGGTCGCCGCACGCCATGAACCCCATGTTCGAGGGGTGGTAGAAGCGCCGGTAGCAGGACGCGAGGAGCGACGTGTCGATCTTCCCGATCGTCTCGACCGAGCCGCCGATGTCGATGCGCACCGGGTGCTCGCGGTAGAGCGCCGCCATGAGGTTCTTGTAGATCCGGTAGTCGGGCTGGTCGTCGTACATCTTCAGCTCCTGCTCGATGATGAGCTTCTCCTTCGCGACCCCGTCGTCGGTGAAATGGGGCGCGAAAACGAGGCGCACGAGCAGGTCGAGGGACTCCTCGAATTGTTCGGTCCCGCTGAAGTAGTAGGTGGTCGAGGTGTAGTCGGTGAAGGCGTTCGACGAGGCGCCGAAGCGGCCGAACTCCATGAGGACGTCCATGTCCTGCTTCTTGAAGAGCTGGTGCTCGAGGAAGTGCGCGATCCCCGCGGGCGTCGGGGCGGGGTCGAGCCCCGGGCCGGGGCTGAAGACGAGGTCGATCGAGCCGTACCGGGTGGCGAAGATGGCGATCTTGCGCGACACGCCGCGCTTCGGGACGACCTGCGCCTGCAGGCCGCAGGAGAGCCGCGCGGTCCGGATCTCCTCGCGCAGCTGGCGGTCGCGCGTCCGCGTCGACGGCACGGTCCTTGACATCAGTTTTGCGCCTTCCGACAATGCGGAATCGGCTTCCACCCGCGGACCCGCGAATCATATGAACTTCGAGTCCGCAGTCCAAGGTTCGCGGTCCCCGGCTCCTCCGGATTCCCAGGCCCGCTTCAGGGAGTAGGCATGCGCCGTATCCTCGCCGCCGCCCTCTTTCTCCTCGCGATCGCGGCCCCCGCGTCGCCCCAGGAGACGCCCCCCAAGAAACCGGCCGAGCCCGACCGCGCGGGCGACCTGCAGAAGGAAATGACCGCGCTCCGGGGGCTCAAGTTCACCCAGAAAGTGGTCGTGGGCGAATACTCGCGCGCGGAGCTGCTCGCCTTCATCCGCAAGGAGCTGGAGAAGGAGCTCCCCAGGCCCGAGGCCGACAAGATCCGCAAGGCGCTCGTCCACTTCGGCCTCATCCCCGCGGACCTGGACTTCTACCAGACGGTGATCGACCTGCTCGGCGGGTCGATCGCGGGTTTCTACCACCCGAAGACGAAGGAGCTGCGCCTCATCAAGCCGGGCGAGGGCGAGGAGGCCGAGGACGCGCAAACGCGCGACATGACGCTCGTGCACGAGCTCTGCCACGCCGCCCAGGACCAGAATTTCGATCTCAACACGCTGCCGATCGAGCTGAAGACGAACGACGACGTCGTGCTCGCCACCCAGGCCCTGGTCGAAGGGGACGCGACGATCGTGGGCCTGAAGTGGGCGCTCAAGGACAGGTTCGACGCCGTCGCGAGCCTGATCACCGCGTCGTACAAGTCGGGCGACCTCGGGGAAGGCGTGCGGAAGGTGCCCGCCTGCCTCCGGAAGACGCTGGCGTTCCCGTACGGCTACGGCTCGGAGTTCGTCCTCGCCCTGCTGGGCCGCGCGAAGGACGACTGGAGCGCGGTGTCGAAGGTCTTCGACGACCTTCCCGGCTCGACCGAGCAGATCCTCCACCCGAAGAAGTACTTCGGGGAGGCGCGCGACTATCCGCAGGACGTGTCGATCGAAGGGCTCGAGGGAATCGTCGCGGGCGGATGGAAGCTGACGACCCACAACGTGAACGGCGAGTTCGGGACCCGCCTGGTGCTGGACGAGTTCAAGGTCGAAAAGTCGTCGATGCGCCGCGACGCGGCGGAGGGGTGGGACGGCGACCGGTACTTCGTCTTCGAAAATGCCGCGGGCGGGCTGGCCGGAACCTGGTTCACGACCTGGGATTCCGAGGACGACGCGAAGGAATTCCAGGCCATCTACACGACGTTGCTCGCCGCGAAGCACGAGGGCGCGGAGCGCACCCCGGCGGACCAGAAAGTGACGTTTACGAAGGGCGGCGTGACCGCCGTCCTCGAGCGCCGCGGGGCCGACGTGCTCATCATCGACGGCTTCGGACCGGACGTCGCCGGGCGCCTCAACAAGATCTGGTCGGCCGTGAAGA
This sequence comes from Planctomycetota bacterium, assembly GCA_035649615.1. Classification (GTDB taxonomy): domain Bacteria; phylum Planctomycetota; class MHYJ01; order MHYJ01; family JACPRB01; genus DASRJF01. Next base: position 6,481 of record DASRJF010000070.1, read on the forward strand.
AGACGGAAGTCCGCAAGGTCGAGCGCGTCGTCTCCAAGGAAACCCCCAAGGAAGTCCCCAAGGAAGCCCCCAAGGACCCGAAGTGAAGCGTCCTGTTCCCTGCATCGCCCTGCTCACCGACTTCGGCGCCGCGGACCCCTACGTCGGGATCATGAAGGGGGCGATCCTCTCCATCAACCCGGACGCGCGGATCGTCGACGTCAGCCACGACTCCAAGCCGCACTCGGTGGAAGCGGCAGGCTTGTACTTGAGGAGCTGCGTCCCCTACTTCCCCGCCGGAACCTTGTTCGTCGTCGTCGTGGATCCGGGAGTCGGCACCCGCCGGCGAGTCCTGTACGGCGAATCGGCGCGTCACCGATTCCTCGCGCCGGACAACGGCGTCCTGTCCCTGCTCGACACCAAGGATCGCGTCCGGTCCCTCCGCGCGGTGACCAATCGCGCGTTCATGCGCTCTCGGATTTCGAGCACCTTCCACGGACGGGACGTTTTCGCGCCGGTCGCGGGTTGGCTCTCGCTCAAGACTGATCCGAACGAAGTGGGGCCGCGGGTCAAGTCGATGATGAAGTCCACGTGGCGGACGCCCCGGCCTCGCCCGGACGGCCGCATCGTCGGCCAGGTCCTGTCGGCGGACCGGTTCGGGAATCTCGTGACCGACATTCCCGCCTCCGCGATCCGGAACTCCAAGTCGGTGGTCGCCTTGTTCGGAAGGGAGATCCGCGGAATCTCAAGAACCTATGCGGACGGCAAGCCCGGGGAGCTCATCGCGGTGATCGGATCTTCGGGGACGCTCGAAATCTCGGTCAACCGGGGAAGCGCCGTCCAGCACCTCGGAGCCCTCGAGGGACCGGTCGCCGTTTGTCCGCCGGGGGTGGCTCCTGAAAATCCGGAGCCCGACGATTTCGTCTACGTCATCGAAACCAACCTGGACAATGTCCCCGGCGAGGCCATCGGCGGGCTCTTCACGCGGCTTTTCGAGTGCGGCGCCTTGGATGTCTGGTGCACACCGATACAGATGAAGAAATCGCGCCCGGGGGTGAAACTCAGCGTCATGTCCCACGCCGGCGACCGGACGCGGCTGGCCCATGAAATCCTTCGCCACGCCCCGACCTTCGGCGTGCGGTTCAACTACTACGGCCGGCTGGTGCTCTCCCGGCGATTGCACGCGGTGAAGACGAGGTATGGAGCGATCCGCGTCAAGATCGGCTCGCTGGACGGCGAGGCGATCCGGGCCGCGCCCGAGTACGAGGACGTCGCCGCCGCGGCGCGCCGCGCGAAGGTCCCCTTCGACGTTGTCCACCTGGCCGCCGCCGAGGCCGGCCGCAGGCTGCTCAAGTGAACTCCGCCTACGCGGAGGTCGCGCTTCCGCTCCCGATCGACCACCCCTTCACGTACGGCGTCCCCCCCCGTCTTGGGGTTCCGCTCCGCGTCGGCCATCGGGTCAAGGTTCCCTTCCGCGCGAGAGAACTCTCCGGATTCGTGGTCGACTTTCCGAAACATCCGCCCCCGATGGAGATTCGCGACATCAAGTCGATCGCCGAGCCCGAGCCGTTGCTCGACGAGAAGCTCCTCGAGCTCGGGCGCTGGGTCGCGGACACCTGGCTCTGCTCATGGGGGCAGGCCCTCGACGCCATGGTTCCCGCGGGCGTGAAGCGCGCGACCGTCCGGCGCACGATCGCCGTCGCGCGCGCCGCCGCGACGCCCCCGGGC
>DASRJF010000071.1:0-2556 GCA_035649615.1 Planctomycetota bacterium
CTACCTCTATACGGACGGCGGCGCGTCGCGGGGGACCTTCGTGGCGACGGCGGACATCCTGGACGAGCTCGCCCGGATGAACCGCTTCCGCAAGATCATGATCCACACCGTCGAAGTCGCGGCGGAGAAGCCGAACACGGCGGACAACATCCGGCTGCTCAAAGGGATCGCGGAGGAAACCAAGGGGATGTACAGGTTGGCCAAGTGAAGAGAACAAAAGGAACGATGGGAAGAACCAAACACCAAGACACCAAGGCACGAAGAAGAATGTAGTTCGGGATCTTCTTTGTGTCTTCGTGCCTTTGTGTTGACGGCTTCCTATCCCAAGAAAGGAGTTCATGGAATGCAGCTGGCAGATTCATTTCGCTTGGGTCCGGATGGTCGACCCAAAGCAATCCCACAGGAGGCGGAGCATGCGGCTTCGCTCATCGTGGACGCGGCTTTCGCGGTTCATAAAAGCCTGGGACCTGGACTACTCGAGCACGTCTACGAAGCTTGCCTCCTCTACGAGCTCCGAAAGCGAAAACTCACGGCTCAAAGTCAACTCGTGCTTCCGGTGCTGTACGACGGATTTCAAATCGATGCAGGACTTCGCATCGATGCCCTGGTCAACGGCTGCGTCGTCATTGAACTCAAGGCCGTAGAGAGGCTGCTCCCCGTCCACAAGGCTCAAGTGCTCACATATCTCAAGCTCACCGGCCAACGGCTGGGGCTGCTCATCAATTTCAACGTCTCCCTGATCCGTGATGGCATCTGCAGGGTCGTCCTGTGAATCGACTTCGATTGGGCTTTGTCTGCCTCTTCGCTCTCTCCTCTTGCTCGAAGCCCGCACCTCCACCCTCAAGGAAGGTCGAGGCCCCGATTCGGGTCGTGATCCTCCACACCGCCGACCTTCATGGCCGCGTCGACCGCCTTTCGTCCCTCGCGGCCTTCGTCGCGGCGGAGCGCGCGCGCGGGCGCGTCGTCCTCGTCGACTCCGGCGACTTTTTCCAGGGGACGCCCGAAGGAGACCTCACCCGGGGACGCGCGGTCCTTGAGGCGATGAATGCGATCGGCTATGACGCGCTCTGCCCCGGCAACCACGACTTCGACTTCGGTCCCGCGCTGACCGAAGAGCTGGCCCGGGCTGCACGATTTCCATTTCTCGCCGCCAACCTGCGTCTCGCAGGAGGACGCGGGCCGCCCTCGTGGGTCCGGCCGTCGCTCGCCTTCCCCGACCTCCAACTCGAAATCCTCGGCCTTGTCCCCGATGCGATGAAGAGCCTCTCGACGCGGCGCGCGCGCGAGGGACTTGAGTTCGTTCCGGCGGAAAAGGCCATGTCCTCCCACGCGTGGACCCCGGGCGTCGCGCGGATACTCGTCACGCACCTCGGAATGGATCGCGACCGCGACCTGCCGTTGAACGGAATCGCCGCCGTCATCGGCGGCCACACGCACGTCACCGCGGTCGAGACGCTTCCGACCGGCACGATCCTGATGCATCCCGGCGCGCAGGGATCCACGATCGGCCGGCTCGAGCTCGAGCTCGACCCCACGACGGGCGCGGTGCGGTCGGCGCGCGGAGAGGTCATCGAAGTGCCTGCCGGTCGGGATGCGGCGATCGAACGGATCGTCGAGTCGCGCGCGGGCGAGGTGCGCCGCGCGATGGACGAGCGGATCGGCCGCCTCGAGACCGACCTGCCGCGCGGCGGGCCGGACTACGACGGGATCTCGAGCCCGCTGGGGAATCACATCGCGGATCTCGCGCGCCAGGCGGCCGGCGCGGAGGCGGCGGTGATCCTGCGGTCGTCGATCCGCGCGTCGCTCTTCGCCGGTCCCGTGCGGCGGCGCGATCTCTACGAGGCGACGCCCTTCCCGGACACGATCGTCGCGATCCCGGTGACCGGCGCGACCCTGCGAGGGGTTCTCGAGCGCGCGGTCGCGGGCGACGAGCGGCTCCTCGTGGAAGTCGCGGGAATCGAACTCGCCTACGACCGCTCCGCCCCGCGCGGTCGCCGGATCCGCCGGCTGGAGGTGGCCGGCGAGCCGCTCGACCGGCGCCGCCGCTACCGCGTCGCGGCGCTCTCGTTCATGACCGAGCCCGGCGGGTTCTTCGCGGGCGCCGGGGACGTCCGCGACACGGGGCGGACGCTCCTCGACGCGCACGTCGAGTTCCTGCGCGCGGCCTCGCCGTATCGTCCGCCCGACTTCCGTCCCAGGATCCTGGGGACTCGATGACTACGGCCTCGCCAAGTCGACGTTGTCCAGCAGGAATCCCGCATTGCTCCCGCCGTGCGCCTCCGCCTCGATCCGGAAGAGCCCCTGCGGGAAGCCCGACCGCATCAGGACAACCTCCCCGTCGATCGACCACGCGGCGACGCCGTCCGCGTCGACCGAGAATGAGATCGCGTGGAAGTCCGCGTCCGGCGAGAAGGCGATCTCCGCCTGCGAGCCCAGGATCTCCAGCCGGATCCGACCGTCCTCCAGCCGGATCTCCAGCGATGCTTCACACCCGCCCATGCTGTCCCGCTCGAGCTCGAACCTGAAACGGTCCGACGGATCCGTCGGCAGGTCGGG
>DASRJF010000072.1:0-3290 GCA_035649615.1 Planctomycetota bacterium
GGGAATCTCGTACGCCTCCGGTTCCATGACGTGGTCTTCGACATCCTCGGCCCGGACCGGCTTGAACGTTCCCGTGCCCACGTGCAGGGTCACGCGCGCGACCACCACGCCCGCCGCCGCGATCCGGTCCAGCAGCTCCCGCGTGAAATGGAGCCCCGCGGTCGGCGCGGCTATGGATCCAGGGCGGTCCGCGTAAACCGTTTGATAACGTTCGAGATCCGCCGCGTCCGGAGCGCGCTTGATATAAGGGGGAAGGGGGGCGCGGCCGAGCCGCTCCACGACGCCGTCCCCCGCCTCGAACGCGACCTCCCACGACTCCTTCCGGCGGTCCCCGAGCGTGCAGGCGGAACCGTCTTCAAGTCGCAGGACCTCCCCCGGCTTGAGCCGGCCGCCCGAGTCCAGGAGCGCCTCCCACCGGGCTTCCGAGTTCCGGCGCAACAACAGCGCCTCCACCCGGCCGCCGGAAGCCCGGGTGAGCATCAGGCGCGCCGGCACCACCCTCGTGTCGTTGAGAACCAGGAGGTCGCCCGGGCGCAGAAAACGGGGCAGATCCGCGAACGTCCGATGCTCGATCGGCCCCCCGGACCCCGGGACGACCATGAGCCGGGAAGCGTCGCGCGCAGGGGCGGGAGCCTGCGCAATCAGTTCCGGGGGAAGGAGATAGTCGAAGTCCCGAGATTTCATTTGACTGGGGTCCGGGGCATTATAAAATCGACCCTGTAATCCAACCAACCGCCGCGGAGGCAGGGATGTCGCGTTTCATCCTCGCGTGGACGCTGCTTGCAGCCGCTTCGGCGGCCCAAGAGGTCAGCTCCCCCCCTACGGCCAAGTTCCAGGTTCGCCCCCTCACCGTCGGCGACCGCACCGAGATCAAGATCGAGTCGAATGTCGAGCTGGACATCGTCACCCACAGCCTCCAGGAGCCCGACCACGATATCAAGCGGCAGCTGACCTACGTCCGCACCATGGAGTGCCTGCAGACGGTCGAGGCCGCCGGCGAAGGCGCCGCCCCGAGCCTGCGCGTCCTGGTGGCGACCGCCAAGCTGCAGCGGTCGGGGACGAACATCGCGCCGGTCACCGAAACATCCGAGATCGAGAGCAAGTCCTACGTCGTCACGCGGGGCGACAAGGGACGCGCCGTGAAAGCCGAGAACGGCGAGCCGGCTCACGGGGACGCCGGGGGATTGGGCGCCTGGGAAGATTTCGCCAAGCTCCTGCCGTCGGGCGAGCCGAAGGCGGGCGCGACGTGGACGGTCGACGCGGCCGCCATCTCCGCGCTGGTCACGATTCCCGACCTGCCCGCCCCGACGGGGACGTTCGAAGCGAAGATGGAGAGCCTGTCCGAAGGGAAGGCCGTCGTGTTCTTCACGGGGACGCTCAAGGGGAAGACCGCGAAGGGGTTCGACACGGAACTGACGATCGCCGAGGGGCGGCTCGTCTTCGATACGGCGAAGGGCCGTCCCGCCTCGCTGGTGATCACCGGCTCGCTGAAGGCCAAAAGGGAGATCAGCCAGAAGGTCAGCAAGCAGAAAGAGCTGAAGCAGGTGGACGAGGTCGTGGGGGATGTCACGATCACCAGCAGGAAGCTCGACGTGAAGGCCGAGTTCAAGTAGACCGCTTCAAGCCCCAAGCTTCAAGTCGCGAATCTCTCCGGTCATCGCTGAAACCTGGGTTCCCACCGGGGAGAGCTGTCCCACCGCCGCGTTATCGACGTAGATCCGCTTCACCCGTCGCCCCAATCCGCACGTGATCTCGTAGGGGATCGTCCCGATCGCCGAGGCCAGCTCGTCGCACCGGATCTCCTCGACGCCGTCGCGGCCGATGAGCGTCACCTCGTCTCCGACGGCCGTCTCCTCCAGGTCCCCCACGTCGAGCATCACGTAGTCCATCGTGATCGTCCCGACCACGGGGACCCGCCGGCCGCGCACGAGCGCGTGGGCCCGGTTCGACAGGAGCCGCGGGTAGCCGTCGTTGTAGCCGACCGGGCAGGTGGCGATCCGCGTCGGCCGCGTCGTCCGCCACGTCTGCTCGTAGCTGACGGGCGTGCCCGCCGGGACGCCCTTGAGGAACGCGATGCGCGTCTTGAGCGACAGGATGGGGCTGAGGGAGAGGTTGAGCTTCCGGAAGAGGCCCGGGTCGAGCCCGTACAGGGTGATGCCCGTCCGGACCATGTCGAACCTCGACTCGGGGAACGTGAGCATTCCCGCGCTGTTCGCGGCGTGGATGACGGGGGGGCGGATGCCCAGCGCGGCCAGGCCCGCGACCGCCTCGTGGAACCGGTCGAGCTGCTCCCGCGTGTGCGCCGCGTTCGCGGAGATGGCGCTCGACAGGTGGGTGCAGAGGCCCTCGAGCTCGAGGTTGGGCCGCGACAGGATCTCGCGCGCGATCTCGCCGGCGCGCTGCGGGGAGGCGCCGAGCCGCCCCATGCCCGTGTCGATCTTGAGGTGGAGCCTCAGGAGCCGGTGCTGGCGGCGCGCCTCGCCATCCAGGAGGTCGAGGAGGTCCGGCGAATGGACGCTGACCGCGACGTCGGCCTCGACAACCTTGGGGATCTCCTCCTCGATGATGGCGCCGAGGATGAGGATGGGTCCGGTGATGCCGCTCTCGCGGAGTTGGAGGGCCTCGGTGGAGTCGCCGACGCCGAGCGCGTCGCACCCCGACCGCAGGGCGTGCCAGGCGAGGGGGACGGCGCCGTGCCCGTAGGCGTCGGCCTTGACGACGGCCATGATCCGGGGGGAGGGGCCGAGTTCGCGCCGCACCGTCGCGATGTTGCGCCGGAGCGCGGGCAGGTCGATCTCCGCCCAGACTCGATGTCCCCTCATCCCCTCTCCTTCAGTCTTCTCGGGGGTCTCCCCGCAACTGAAGTCTGAAGTCTGCAGTCCGAAGTCTGCTACTTCGGTCCGAACTTCTCTTCTGCTTCGGTCTTTCTCAAGTACAACGGCACCAGCGTCGCGGAATCGTGGCGCAGGCCTTCGCGATGGCGCGCCAGGCCGAGCGACGCCACGAGCGACGGCCGCGGCGACCAGAATTCGCGCGGAGCCAGCCTCGCCCCCCGCGCGGTGAACAGTTCCGCGTGCCGTTCCAACGCGTCGCCGACGACCAGCGTTCCCGCCGCCACGCGGGCGGCGAACGCCTCGGGCCGCTCGGCCAACATTTCCGTCGTGCGCTCGGGTCGTCCGTTCCGGATCTCGTAAATCGCGCCGTACACCTGGTCCCACTTGGCGTCGAGCGCGGCCGCAATCGTCGAACCCAATCCGGCGGCCGCCTCGGCGAGAAGGTCGAGGGACGGC
>DASRJF010000073.1:0-2385 GCA_035649615.1 Planctomycetota bacterium
ACCTTCGGCGCGTCCGGCGAGTCGGGCGGCGGTCCGATCCCCGCGGGGAAGACGAACGCCAGCGTCGCGAGGAGGGCGGCCGCGCCGAGCAGCGAGAATCCGAGGCCCCGGAGAAAGACCGGGCTCGAGCCCTCCGCGGCCTCCGCGCCGTGCAGCCGGTGGCGCGCGACGAGCGCGACATGCGCCGCGACCAGGACGACCAGGCCGAGGGGCACGAAGATGACGTGGGCCGCGAACATGCGGGTGAGCATCGGCTGCGCCACGATGGAGCCGCCCCTCACGACGTCGGCCATTCCCGTTTCGCGCGCGTAGGCGGCGGCCACTTCCGCGCCCTTCACGGCCTCGTCGTCCATCGGGAGCATCTGCCCCGTGAACGCGGCCCCCATCAGCACGCCGAGCAGCGCGACGCCCGCGAGCCACGTGGCCTCGCGCGGCTTCGCGTACGACCCTCGCGCGAAGACGCGGACGAGGTGAAGCAGAACCGTCGCGACCAGGAGATGCGCCGACCAGACGTGGACGCTCCGCACGAGCCAGCCGAACGTCACGTCCTTCGCGATCCGGGTCACGCTGGCGTGCGCCTCGCTCCATGACGGCACGTAGTAAATCGCCAGGAGCGCGCCCGAAATCACCTGGACGAGGATGAAGAATAGGGCGACCGATCCGAGGACTACTCCCGCCGATCGCGGGGGCAGGGGCCGCGACAGGCGGGCCTCGAGGGACTGGAGCGCGGCGCGCAGTCCGGTGCGCTCCTCGAGCCGGCTCATTCCCCCACCTCGAGGTCTCCCTCCGGGGTGGTCCGGAACGGGATGGACGCCAGGGGCCCATTATGGGGTCCCTGGACCGGGGTTCCGTCGGGCGCGAACGCGGCGCCGTGGCACGGACATTCGAACCGGCTCTTCGCGGGCGTCCACGCGACGTCGCATCCCTGGTGCGTGCAGTGGCGGTCGATGACGCGCAGGGCCGCGCCGTCGTGCAGGACGATGGCGCTCCGCCCGCCGTACGCGAAGGTCTCAAACGTCCCCGAAGTGAATCGAGACGCCTTTCCCAGGGTCACGCGGGGCGGGATCATCGCGGGAGGCGGTCTCAGGTAGAAGGGAATCGGCGCGAGGGCCGCGACGCCCGCCGCCGCGACCGACGTGAAGAGGAGCGTGTCGAGAAACGATCGCCGACTCACCGGGACGTCGGGCATCGAATCGCGATTATAGCATGTTACGATTTCGCCATGGACCGGCTCCCCGCCCTGCCCCGCCGCAAGCCCGACGCCCACAAGGGCGACTGCGGACGCGTGCTGATCATCGCCGGATCGCGCGGCATGGCGGGCGCGGCCGTCCTCGCCGCCACCGGCGCGTACCGGGGGGGCGCGGGGCTGGTCACGCTGGCCGTTCCCGAGGATATTTTCAACGTGGTCGCGGCGCTCCAAACCTGCGCCATCGTCCGGCCGTGGCCGCTCGACGTGCCGCCGGAAGTGGACGCCATCGCCATCGGGCCCGGGCTCGGCCTTTCCCCGTCGACCGGCGAAGCGGTTCGGCAGTACGTCGCGCAATCGGAGCTGCCCCTCGTTCTCGACGCCGACGCCCTGAATGCCTTCAAGGATCAGCCGGACCGGCTAGCCAATGGGAAGGCTCCGCGGATCCTGACGCCCCACACCGGCGAGCTGGCCCGGCTCGTCAAGTCGACTCCGGCCGCGATCAACCGCCATCGCCGCACGTCGGCGGAAGAAGCCGCCCGGCGATTCAAGTCGGTCGTCGTGCTCAAGGGGCGCGGGACGGTCATCACCGACGGCAAGCGGACGCGCGTCAACGAGACCGGCAACGCGGGCATGGCCACCGGCGGCACCGGGGACGTCCTCACGGGGCTGATCACCGCGTTGGTCGGACAGGGCTTGAAACCCTTCGACGCCGCGAGCCTCGGCGTCCACTTGCACGGCCGCGCGGGCGACCTCGCGGCTGAGAAACTCGGCGTCCACTCGATGATGGCCACCGACGTGCTCGACCATCTCCCGACCGCTTTCCTCGAACACGGAAGGAGCTCCCGATGATCACGCGGCGCGAATTCATGGAAGGCGTGGCGGTCGTCGCGGGTTCATTCGCGCTCCGGCCCCAGGACGCGAAGGCGCTTCCGGCGGTCATCTCGACGTGGGGGTTCGGGAAGAAGGCCAACGCCGTGGCGTGGGAGATTCTCGCGAAGGGCGGCTCGTCCCTCGACGCGGTCGAAAAGGGAATCAACGACGCGGAGCTCGACCCTGAGAACACGTCGGTCGGCTTCGGCGGCCTGCCGAACGAGGACGGCGAGACGACGCTCGACGCGGTCCTCATGCACGGCCCGCGCCACGCCGCCGGCGCCGTGGGATGCCTCAAGCGGATCAAGACGCCCATCAGCGTCGCA
>DASRJF010000074.1:0-5828 GCA_035649615.1 Planctomycetota bacterium
TCCTCCTCGCTCACGCGGCCGCTGCACGAGCACGACATCAGGAGGCCGCCGGGCTCGGCCGCCTTCATGGCCATCGCGTTCATGTCGTGGTAGGTCCGCCTCGCCTTGGGCAGGTCTTCCTCGTCGCGCGCCAGCTTCGGCGGATCGAGGACGATGAGTCCGAACTTCTCCTTCGACTGGCGCAGGTAGTTGAAGAGATCCGCGTGGAGGAAGTCGACCTTCACCTTGTTGAGGCGCGCGTTCTGGCGCGCCACCTCGAGCGCCTTCTCGTCCATGTCCACCCCGACGACGCGCTGGGCGCCCCCCTTCGCGGTGGAGAGCGCGAACCCGCCCGAGTAGGTGCAGAGATCGAGCACGTTCCGGCCCGCGGCCATCCTCCCCGCCGCGGCCCGGTTGTCCCGCTGGTCGCAGAAGAACCCCGTCTTGTGTCCGCGCTCGAAATCGACCCTGAACCCGATCCCGTGTTCCCGGATGATCACGCCCTCCGGCGTCTCGGCAGGAGGCGGATTGAATCCCTCGAGTTTCGCGGCCGTGTCGTCCGCGCGGACGCAGAAGGCCGACCCGGGATAGAGCTCGAGGAGCCAGGCCTTGACGCGATCGAGGAGCTTCAGGAATCCCCGCGAGAAGATCTCGATCGACAGCACGGGGCCGTACCGGTCGACCACGAGCCCGCTCAATCCGTCGCCCTCGGAGTGACAGACCCGGTACGCGTCCGACACCGACGGCAGCTTGAGGAGGTCGTGGCGGAGCGCGACCGCGTCGCGCAGGCGCGCGCGGATGAACTCCTCGGCCGACCCCTGGGAGGCATCGGTCGTGAGCAGGCGAACGGTGATATTCGAGCGAGGGTTGTAGAACCCGCGCCCGACGAACGACCCGTCGCGGTCGAGGACGTCGACGAGCGCCCCGGGGTCGATGGGGATCTCGGGCGTGTGCACCATCTTGCGGAAGAAATGGAGATGCCCCCGCGCGCCGCCGACGCGGAGACGGACCGTAGGATTAGGCATCAGGAATCAGACATCAGAAATCAGACATCAGACATCAGAAACCAGACATCCGACATCCGGATGACGGGTGACCATGGACAGTAGTCCGCTCCCTCTGATTTCTGATTTCCGATGTCTGCTTACTTAACGCCGGCGTACTTCCGGAATTCGGCAACGAGTCCGGCATGTTCCGCCGCGGTCTCGTTCGCCGGCGGCTTCGTGCCGGAGGCCGTGCGCTCGAGGAGGACGTAGAGCTGGGCGAACTTGTCCGCCAGTTCCAGCACGCGGTCGTACGCGCGCCGGGGAAGCAGGCCGGGGGCCGACAGCTTCATCAGGGCCCGGCGGGCGCGCGCGCGCGCGTCCGGGGCCTTCTCCTTCCAGGCCGCCCCGTCCCCCTTCTCCGCCAGCGCCGACAGCTCCCCAATCGCCGCCTCGTAGTCCTTCAGGACGGCGCCGACCGCGTCCGGATCGGACGGCGTGTCGATGCCGAGCGCCTCCCGGGCTTCCTCGAAGTACGCCTGGAACGCGGTGAGGCCGTACATGATCCGCAGCTGGCGGTCCGCCTCGTCCTCTCCCAGCTCCTTGAGTTCCTCCGCGTGGCGGGGAGCATCCTTCGAGAACTCCAGGATCTTCAGCTTCACGGGGAGCCACTCGGCGAAGTCGGCGCACAGCATGTCGAACCGGTCGCAAAAGGACTCGAACCGGAACCTGGCCTGGCGCTCGAGCCAGACGATCCAGATCGAGAAGCGCGTCTCGTTGTGCTTCCGGATCGCGTCGACCTTCGACGCGAATCCGCGGCGCCATTCCGCGAACGCCGCCGGATCGGGCGCCCGGTTCCACACCTGGAACCTCGACTTCAGGTCGCGGTAGAGCGACAGGACCTCTTCCAGTTCCCGCGTGAGGTCCTTCAAGGTCACCGCGATCTCCCGCTCGAAGTCCGCGGGGGTGCCGTGGTGCAGGTCGGCGGTCCACACCATCTCGTTCTCGCCGGCCTTGTCGAGGATCGGAATCGGCTGCACGTTCGGGTCGTACGTCGCGCGGGTGCGGTACCAGATGGAATAGGGCCGGCGCGGCGCGGCGAGGAGCACGAGGCGGAACTTGCCGTCCTGCACGGTGACCATGCGCCAGCCGGTCCCCTGGTGGATGAGCGACTCCTCGTCGATCCGCTTCCCCCCCTTGAAGTCGACGACCTCCTCGACGGCGTAGAGACGGGCCTTCAGCAGCGTTCCGTCGGGCAGGTCGGAGGTCCCCTCGATGACGAAGGTCCACTCGGGGACGCCGCCCTCGATCTTGAGCTTCACCTCGGCCTTGTGCTTGGGCGCCGGCTTGGGGGGATCCTGGCCGGCGGGGACGGCGCCCGCCGCGAGAAGGACAGCCACCAGGGCGGACTTCATATCAGAAATACGCGGGGAGGCCCGTGATGTGCTCACCGATGATGAGCGTGTGGATGTCGTGGGTCCCCTCGTACGTGTAGACCGTCTCGAGGTTGCACATGTGGCGCATCGACTGGTACTCGTTGATGATCCCGTTGCCGCCGAGGACGTCGCGCGCGGCCCGCGCGATCTTGAGCGCCTCGTGGACGTTGTTCCGCTTCGCCATCGAGACCTGCACGAAGCTCGCCTTGCCCGCGTCCTTGAGGCGCCCCAGCTGGACGCAGAGGAGCTGGGCCTTCGTGATCTCGGTGACCATCTGCACGAGCTTCGCCTGGACGAGCTGGTAGCCGGCGATCGGCTTCGTGAACTGGACCCGGTTCTTGGCGTAGGCGAGCGCCTCGTCGTAGCACGACATGGCGGCGCCCACCGCGCCCCAGGCGATCCCGTAGCGCGCCGCGTTCAGGCACATGAGGGCGCTCTTCAGGCCGTCGGTTCCCGGGAGCCGGTTCGCGTCGGGCACCTCGCAGTCCTGCAGGAGCAGCTCCGACGTGTCGCTGATCCGCAGGGAGAGCTTGCCCTTCACCTCCTGCGCCGAGAAGCCCTTCGTCCCCTTCTCGACGAGGAACCCGTGCACGACGTCGTCGACCTTGGCCCAGACGACCGCGACGTCCGCCATCGAGCCGTTCGTGATCCACATCTTGGTGCCGTTGAGCACCCACGTGTCGCCCTTCTTCACCGCGCGCGTCTTCATGCCGCCGGGGTTGGAGCCGAAATCGGGCTCGGTCAGCCCGAAGCACCCGATGAGCTCGGCGTGGGCCAGCTTCGGGAGGTACTTCTTCTTCTGCTCCTCGCTGCCGAACGTGTGGATGGGGTACATGACGAGCGCGCCCTGGACGGAGCAGAAACTGCGGACGCCGCTGTCGCCCCGCTCGAGTTCCTGCAGGGCCAGCCCGTAGGCCGTGTTGCTCATCCCGGCGCAGCCGTAGCCCGAGAGGTTGGCGCCCATGAGGCCGAGATCGCCGAACGCGGGGATGAGCTGCTTGGGGAACGCGCCCCGCTCCCAGCAATCGGGCAGGAGCGGGAGCAGGCGCTCCGTCACGAAGGAGCGCACGGTGTCGCGCACCATGAGCTCCTCTTCGTTGAAGAGCCCGTCGGCCGAGTAGAAATCGACTCCCTTGAACTCCCTCATGCGGCGGGGCCTCCGTGCGCTTGCGCGATCGAGCAACGCTATCATAGTGCCGAGACTCCATCAACGCCGGGAGATTGAACGGATATGACGCGCCGGGAGTTCGAAAAAGTCGTGAAGGAGGCCATCGAGAGCCTGCCCGCGGCGCTCCGCGAGAAGATCGACAACGTCCAGGTGAGCGTGCGGGAGTCCCCCGACCGCCGCCAGACGGCCGAGCACGGCCCGGGCCTGTACGGGCTCTACGAAGGCGTGTCGCTCGACCGGCGCCCGCACGACTTCCAGGGCGCGATGCCCGACCGGATCACGATCTTCAAGCGCTCGATCGAGCGCGACTTCCGCGGGCGCGCCGAGATGATCCAGTGCATCCGCGACACGGTGATCCACGAGGTGGGTCACTTCTTCGGGCTCGACGACGACGACCTCGATCGCCTGGGTATTGGGTGAGACTGCAGACTTCAGACTGCAGACTTCAGACTTCAGGGGGAGTCGTCAGTTGTCAGCTCGTTCAGTTTCTCCCGAGTGAGAATCACGCGATCCCGTGACAGCTTGGCCCACGACCAGTGTGGGAGCAATTCCGACGGACGTTCCAACGGCGGAAGTCCCGACCAGCGGGCGAGCGTCGCGACGACGCGCCCCGCCGGGACGCCCGAGCGGCGCAGCGCGGCGATCCGCGACTCGCCGTGGCGCTTCGCGAGCCGCTTCCCGTCGGTCCCGACCACGAGCGGCGCATGGCCGTACGCGGGAGGCTCGGCGCCCAGCGCGCGGCAGACCAATAGCTGCCGCGCGGTCGACGGGATGAGATCGTCGCCTCGCACGACCTCCGTCACGCCCTGGTCGATGTCGTCGGCCGCGACGGCCAGCTGATACGCGGGCTGCTCCGGCGATTTCGCGACGACGAAATCCCCCACCGTCGCGGCGACATCGATCTCGTGCCGCCCGGACAACCGGTCGTCGAAGGCGACGGTCCCGGGCGCCACCTTGAGCCGCCACGCCACGACCTTGTCCGGCGCGAGGTTCCGGCACGTGCCGGGATAGCGGAGCTCCGAGTCCCCCTCGTTCGGGGCCGACGCCGCGGCGGCGAGATCCGCGCGCGTGCATCCGCACGGATAGATCGACGGCTTCATCCGCTCGAAGACCTTTACGTAGTGGTCGCGCCGCCGGCTCTGCACCTCCACGGGGCCGTCCCAGTCAAGGCCGAGCCAGTGGAGGTCCTCCTCGATCGCCTCGACCGCGCCGGGCTTCACGCGCGGCGTGTCGAGGTCCTCGATCCGGAGCAGGACGCGGCCTCCCTGCGCGCGCGCCGACAGCCACGCCCAGAGGAAGGTGCGGGCATTTCCCAAGTGCAACGAACCCGTGGGACTGGGGGCCAGGCGACCCACGATCATGCGCGCACCCCCGGCTTCACGCGCAGCATCATCACGGCGGCGATCGCGGCCATCGCCGCGCCGGTCAGGAACGCGGGCGCGGGCCCGTGGGTCTTCATGATCGTTCCGAAGATGAGGCTCGCGGGGAGGAAGGCCAGGCCCATGCAGAAATGGAACATCCCGAACGCGGTGCCCCGGACGTGGGCGGGCACGATGTCGGTCACGATCGCCCGGAGCACGCTCTCCGCGAGCGCGTGGTACAGGCCGTAGAGAAGGACGAGGGCCACGTAGACCGGCCAGGTCTGCGCGAAGGCGAGACCCGCGTAGACCGCCGCGTACACGGCCAGCCCCGCGATGACGACGTACCGGCGGTCGAACCGGTCGGCCAGCATCCCCCCGGGAATCGACGCGAGCGCGCGGACGAGACAGATCCCGCTCCACACCAGGGGAACCCGGTGTTCGGGGATCCCCACCTCCACCGCCCGCCAGAGAATGAAGAGGTCCGAAGAATTCCCCAGCGTGAACACGGTGACCGTCAGCAGGAACCACTTGAAGTTCGCATCGAACGGCGCCAGCGACAGCTTCAGCTTCGCGGGAACGGGAGCCCCGGGGACGTCCCGGACGAACCCCCCGATGACGAGGAGGACCATCCCGGCCGGGATCGCCGTCAGGAGGAAGACCTCGCGAACGCCCCACCCGGCCGCCAGCAGGGCGGCGGCGAGGAGGGGCCCCAGCGTGGCGCCGAAGTGGTCCATCGCCTTCTGGAGTCCGAACGCCTTGCCCCGCGCCCAGGGCTCGCACGAATCCGCGATGAGCGCGTCCCGCGCGGCCAGCCGGAGCCCCTTGCCGAACCGGTCCGCGATCCGCACGACCCCGGCGTGCCAGACGACGGTGGCCACGCCGAAGAGCGGCCGCGCCACCG
>DASRJF010000075.1:0-5978 GCA_035649615.1 Planctomycetota bacterium
AGAACAGTTAGCGATTGGCGATTAGAGATTTGCGATTTGCGATTAGTCGCAGAAATCGCCAATCCCAAATCCCCAATCGCCAATCGTCCTCAGTCGCTGCAGGCCTTGCCGAAGAGCATCTCGAAGATCGTCGGGTACCAATCCTTGATGCCGCGGAGCTCCTTCGAAAGCCGCATGTGGGCCTGGTAGGCGTGGTCGTCCGCCGCCTTTCTGGCGGCCGCCTTGTGCTCCTCGGTGTAGACGGCGCCGCCAAAGGCCCGAAGTCCCACCCCCTCGTACATCTTGTCGTACAAGTCGCGCGCGAAACCGAGGTGGTGCTTGAAGGCCTTCGTGTCGAGCGATCCGGAGATGGCGTGGATGACCGTGCCGTCCCACGCCGCGAAGACCGAGGTCACGTTGTCCTTGGCCGTCCCGTTGGGAAGCTCCCGGGTCTCCTTGCCGGCGTACAGCCCGTCCTTGAACTGCTGCAGGGGGCGCTTGTTCGTCCACGCGCAGACGAACGAGGCGTTCAGCGACTTCACCACGGCCGCGTCGGAGAACGTCACGGTTCTCATCGAGTGGCCCGCCGCTCAGCATCCCTCCTTGTCGAGGTCGCCGACGATCTGCTGCCAGAACACCAGCTTCCCCTCGGCGCGCGCGATCCTGAGCGCCTCGTCGATCGAGTAGTGCCACTTGATCGACTTGGTGTAGCCGTCCCAGTTGACGCGCGATCCCGAGGCGCCGACTTCGCGGGGCTTGCACGAGCAGAGCGGGTGGCCGGCCTCCTGGGCCGAGGAGACCGCGAGTCCGGTCAGGAGTACGAGCGGCAGGATTTGAGAGATCCGGCGAATGGCCATGTCACACCCCCTGCGGGTGTGACGCCACGGAACCGGCAAAGTTCAATCGATCTCGCCCCGACGGGGCGATGTCGGACTACCCTCAGCGGAAGACGTTGCCCAGGCCGTCGAAGAATCCGAATTTGAACTCGCCGACCCGCATGAGCTTCGCGGTCAGGAGGGTGTGGGCCTCACCCTCGTTCTCGTCCTTGGCGATCTTGGCGGCGGCCGAATGGGCCTCGGCGTAGATCCTTGCCCGATCCTTGCCCGCCGTTTCCTGGAGCTGCGCTTGCAACTTCAGCGCGAACTCGAGATGGCGCTTGAATCCCGCGACGTCGAGGTACCCCGGCATCGCGTGGATCACGGTCCCGTCGGGGGCGGCGAAGACCGACGTGACGTTCGTCACGGCCGTGCCGTTGGGCAATCCTCTCGGGCGCCATTCCTTCGGGTAGAGCCCGTCCTTGAACTTGAGGTCCGGCCGGCGGTTCATCCACGCGCAGACGAACTTCTCATTGAGGAGCTTCACGACCTCCGGATCCGAGAACGCCACGGTTCTCATTTCATGGCCGGCCGCTCAGCATCCCTCTTTGTCGAGATCTCCGGCGACGTGGTACCAGAAGACGAGCTTCTTCCGGTCCTGGGCGATCTTGAGCGCCTCGTCGACGGAATAGTGCCAGTCGATGCCGCCCTTGCGGTACCCCTCCCAGTCGACGCGCGAGCCCGACGCGCCGGCTTCCCGCGGATGACACGTGCAGGGATGGTTCTCCTGCGGGCGCGCCGAAACCAGGGCGAGGCCCATCAGCGCGATCGGGACCCAGGTGATCTTGATTACCGCCACACGTCACCTCCGCACCGTTTGACGTCATCTCCTGGGCCCGGGTTCGGAAAATCGAATGTTCGAAATTCGCTTGACAGGCAAGTCTACGCTTGCCTATTTTACCTTCCATGACCGACGTGTTCGACGCGCTGGTCGCGCCCGCGAGGCGCGCGATCCTCGACGAGCTGACCGAGCGCAACGGGCAGTCGCTCTTCGAGCTCACCGGCCGGTTGATGCTGAACCGCGGGATTCCGCTGTCGCGCCAGGCGATCTCCCAGCACCTCGACGTCCTCGAGTCGGCGGGGCTCATCACCACCCGGCGCGAGGGAAGGTGCAAGTTTCATTTCATCGACGTCACGCCGCTGAAGGCCATCGCGGCCCGGTGGGACCCGGCGGCCCAAGGAGGAACGGGACATGAGGATCTACGTGATGAGCGTCGTGGTGGACGACCAGGCGAAAGCCCTCGCCTTCTACACGGACGTGCTCGGGTTCGTCAAAAAGTACGACATCGACCTGGGCACCGGACGGTGGCTCACGCTCACCTCGCCCGGCGAGCCCGACGGGACTGAGCTCCTCCTCGAGCCCGAGGGACATCCCGCCGCGGCGCCCTTCAAGAAGGCGATCGTCGCCGACGGGATCCCGTGGACGTCGTTCATGTCCGACGACGTGCGCGCCGAGCACCGGAAGCTCAAGGCGAAGGGCGTGAAGTTCACCCAGCCGCCCGTCGAGATGGGCGGGTCCCTGTCGGCCGTCTTCGACGATACCTGTGGCAACCTTATCCAGATCGTCCAGAAACCCTCTTAACGGGAAAGGAGAACAGATGAGAACGACGACGGCACGGATGGCGGCGGCGGCGCTGGTCCTCCTCGCGACGGGCGGAGCGGTCTTCGCGGCGGCTCGGCGGCAGGAGGAGCCGGGGCCGGCCAAGGCGAGCAAGCCCCACGAGCTCCTCAAGCAGTTCGAGGGAACGTGGGAGACGAAGAGCGAATTCCAGATGGGGCCCGAGACGCCGATGATGAAGTCGACGGGAACCGAATCCGACAAGTTCATCGTCGGCGGACTTTTCCTGAGCACGGACGCCAAGGCCGACATGGGGGGGATGAACTTCGAGGCCCACTCGATCCTGGGCTACGACCAGCACAAGAAGAAGTACACGGGCAGCTGGGTGGACAACATGAGCACCGCCATCTGGCCGTACGAGGGGACCGTCGACGACACGGGCAAGGTCTTCACCCTGATGATGGAAGGACCCGATCCCATGAGCGGCAAGATGATCAAGATCAAGCTGATCCACGAGATCACCGGCAAGGACGCGCGGAAGCTGACGCTCTTCATGCCCGGTCCGGACGGGAAGGAAATGCAGATGAAGATCGACTACACCCGCAAGAAGTAGGACCTTCTATTGGCGATTTGGGATTGGCGATTCCGTGTCGGCGATCTTTCCCAAATCGCAAATCGCCAATCGCTCATCGGTCCCTATAATGTCGGCCCATGACGCGCCGACTCTTTCACGAGGACCAGTACCTCCGCGAGTTCACGAGCCGCATCGTCCGGCGGCTCGACGCGGGCGGCCGGCCGGCGGTCGTCCTCGAGGCGACGGCGTTCTATCCCACGAGCGGGGGACAGCCGCATGACACGGGGACCCTGAACGGGGCGCGCGTCATCGAGGTGATCGAGGAAGGCGAGGACATCGTCCACGTCCTCGACCGGCTGCTCGACGGCGACGAGGCCCGGGGCGCGGTCGACTGGGTCCGGAGGATGGACCACCTCCAGCAGCACCATGGACAGCACCTGCTCTCGGAGGCTTTCGTCCGGGCCGCGAACGCCGAGACGACGTCCTTTCATCTCGGCGAGGAAACCTGCACGATCGATTTGAGCCACGAGCGCGTCACGGCGGACGACGTCGCCGCCGCGGAAGCGCTCGCCAACGATGTCGTGCTCGACGACCGCGAGATCTCGATCTCCTGGGCGACGCGCGACGAAGTCGCGAAGCTCCCGATGCGGAAACCCCCGCAGGTCGAGGGGAGGATCCGCGTCGTGCGCGTCGCGGACTTCGACTGCTCCGCCTGCTGCGGCACGCACCCTCGCCGCACCGGCGAGGTGGGACCGATCCTGGTCACGGGCTTCGAGCGCGCGAAATCGTCCGCGCGCGTCACGTTCGTCTGCGGACGGCGGGCGATCTCCTGGGCGCGGCGCGACCTCGCGATCCTGAAGGCCGCGGGGGCCAGGCTCTCGTCGGGGCGCGACGATCTCGAGCCCGCGATCGAGCGGATCCTCGGCGAGCGCGCGGCGGCCCACAAGGCGCTCCAGGCCGCCGAGAAGGAGCTCGCGGGACACACGGCCGCGGCGCTCGCCGCGTCGGGCTCGAAGGTGATCTCGAGAGTCTTCGAGAATCGCGGCCTCAAGTACCTCCAGGCCGTGGCGAACGATCTCGTCGCGACTCCCGGCCGCATCGCGGTGCTCGGCGGCACGGGCGAGACGTCGTCGCTCGTCCTCGCGCGCAGCAAGGACGTGGAGATCGATCTCAAGCCGGTCGCCGCGGAGGCCTTCGCGCGCCTCCAGGGTCGGGGCGGGGGTTCGCCTTTCTTCCAGCAGGGCGGCGGCCCCGGGAAGGACGTCGAGGGAGCGGTCCGGTTGGCGCTCTCGAAACTGCCGTGACCCGCCTCCTGCCGATCCTGCCCCTGGTCTTGCTCGCCGCGTGCGCCGCGCGCCCCCTCCTGCCGACGGAGGGGCCGTACGCGCTCCAGTGGGAGGCGTTCCCGGAAGAGGACCAGAAGAAACTCCATTCCGTGTTCGACCTGCCGACCGCGATGGTGGAGCTTCCCCTGACAAAAGTCGAGACGCGCACCGAGCTCTTCGAATTCCTGCTGAACGACCTGGTCTTCACCGCGGGGGTGCTGAGGGCGCAGAAGCGGGCCCACTACAAGCTCTGGCGCGACTTCGGCGACCCCCCGGGCCAGGTCCGGTTCGACGACACGGCCGGAATCTGCCTGGTCGCGGAGTTGTTGAAAAGGGAGCCGGGGCGCTGGGTGTACTTTTCGAAGGGGACGTTCGATTTCGGGATCTTCTCGGTGACCGGCTCCACGGTGATCATCGTGATCCACGAGGAGCGCGAGGGCGCCCTCTGGACTCACGCGCGCGTCTATGCGAAAGTGGAGGGGATCGTCCTCGAGCAGAGCGCGCGGTTCCTGGGCCTGGTCGAGAACGCGATCCGCAAGCGGGCGTTCGTCTTCATCGAGGCGTCCTGCGCGGTCGCGGAGATGGCGGCGAAGGATCCCGGGCAGATGCTGCGCGACATCGAGGGGTCGCCGGAGATCGACGCCGCCTCGCTCGAGGAATTCCGGCGTCGGATCGCGGCGGACGGCCGTAAGTAAGATAGGCGGATCTTTCACAATCGGGCGATGTCGATGCGGGGGCCGGGACGGTCGCCGCGGCGCTTCGGCGTCGTGGAGGAAAGTCCGGGCTCCGCAGGGCAGGATGGTTCCTAACGGGAACCGTCCTCCTTCGCTCGTCCCTCGCGGGACGAGCTTCGGAGGATAGGGAAAGTGCCACAGAAAACAGACCGCCCTGCAGCAGAGCCGCCTTGCGGCGGCACGCTGCAGGGCAAGGGTGAAAAGGTGCGGTAAGAGCGCACCGCGTTCCCGGCGACGGGAGCGGCAGGGAAAACCCCATCCGGAGAAAGTCCAAATAGATGCGCCTTGGGTCGGCCCGACCCTGCGGTACCTAACGGTATCCGGGCGCATGGGTAGGACGTTCGAGGCCGCGCGCGAGCGCGGCCCTAGATAGATGACCGTCGCCTTCGAAAGAAGGAGACAAGACCCGGCTTATACGGCCCCCGCAGCGACATCCCCCGGCCCGGTGGACAGTTGACGGCCCGAATCCTGAAACGGGACGTGCGCATGAAGTGTGCCATGGTCGTCCTATTTGTCTTGGGCGCCGGCGCCGCGATGGCCCAGGAAGATCCGGCGGCGCGAATCCGCCAGCGGATCGACCAGGAGATGAAGGACGTGCTGGAGACCACGCGGAAGAGCCTCCGCGAGCTCGTCCTCAAGGAGCTGGCCTCCGCGGGGATCGGCGACCGGAGCCTGGGGGCGCAGGTCGACCGGTTCGCGAAGGCCCTCGTCGACGACCCGCTCCACAACCGCCTCCGGGGCCTCCTCCTCTCGAAGGACGGCCGGGAGCTGGTGGAGCGGTTCATGACCGAGCAGAACCTGGACAACGTGGAGTCGCTCGTCGAGTCCTACTTCGAAAAGCAGAAGAACGGCAAGTTCCGCGTCCGCGAGGAGTTCGAGGAGGTCCTGGAGCAGATGCTCGACAGCGTCGCGCCCGCCGAGGCGCCCAAGGCG
>DASRJF010000076.1:0-3730 GCA_035649615.1 Planctomycetota bacterium
GGACGCTCATCGAGGGCGCGTGGCTGAAGCGGGCCGAGGTTGACAAGGCCATCGAGGCCGCGGCCCGCAACTGGGAGATGCGCCGGATGGCGGCCATCGATCGGAACATCCTCCGCATGGCGACGTACGAGCTCCTCTACGTCCCCGAGATTCCGCCGCTCGTGACGATCAACGAGGCCATCGACATGGCCAAGAAGTACAGCACGAAAAAGTCGGGCCACTTCGTGAACGGGATCCTCGACCACATCCGGACGACGGCCGCCCCGGAAGCCAAGCGCGGCCCGATCTCCAACTCCGAGGATCCCGCCTGATGCGCCCCGCAGCCGTGAAGCCGGTTGACTCGCTGATCAAGGTTGAGCGGTCGATCGCCTAGGAATCGTTCTTCAATCGAGAATCGGAATGGGTTTTCTCGGCGGTTTCCTCGACAAGTTCAAGCAGGGCCTCAAGAAGACCCGGGAGGCGTTCTCCTCCCCCCTGCGAAAGCTCTTCTCCGCCTTCCGCTCGCTCGACGACGCGACGATCGAGGAGCTCGAGACGCTGCTCATCGGCGCGGACGTCGGCGTGGACGCCACGAAGAAGATCGTCGACGGCCTCCGCGTCGCCTACAAGAAGGGCGAGATCAAGACGGCGGACCAGGTCATGGACTGGCTGAGGAAGGACCTGAAGGCGCGCCTCCTCGAGCACGGCAACGACGTGCGGTTCGCGCCGTCCGGGCCGACGGTCATCCTCGTGTGCGGGGTCAACGGCGTGGGCAAGACCACGTCGATCGCGAAGCTCACGGCGCTCTTCCGCAAGGAGGGCAAGCGCGTCATCCTGGCCGCGAGCGACACGTTCCGCGCGGCGGCGGTCGAGCAGCTGTCGCTCTGGAGCGAGCGCCTCGGCGTGGACATCGTCAAGCACCGGCAGGGGGCCGATCCCGCGGCGGTGGTCTTCGACGCGGCGGACGCGGCCGTCGCCCGCAAGGCGGACATCCTCATCGTCGACACGGCGGGCCGGCTCCAGACGAAGGAAAACCTGATGAAGGAGCTCGGCAAGATCCGCAACGTGGCCGCCCGCAAGATCCCGGGGGCGCCCCACGAGGTCCTGCTGGTGCTGGATGCGACGACCGGCCAGAACGCGATCTCGCAGGCGGAGCACTTCGGCAACGCCGTGCAGGTGACGGGCCTCTTCCTCGCGAAGCTCGACGGCACCGCGAAGGGCGGCATCGTCGTCGCGATCAAGGAGCGCCTCAAGATCCCGGTGAAATTCGTGGGGCTGGGCGAAACCCCCGACGACGTGGCCAGGTTCGACGCGAGCGAGTTCGTCGACGCGTTGATCGGCGAATGATGGGAATGCGCGCCACGCTGCTCGACTACTACCGCGACCTCCACTCCCGTTACGGGCCGCAGAACTGGTGGCCCGGGGAATCCCCCTTCGAAGTAGCCGTCGGCGCCATCCTCGTCCAGGGCACGAAGTGGCGGAACGTCGAGAAGGCGATCGCCACGCTGAAGACGTACGGCCTGCTCGATCCCGTCCGCATCCTGGAAACCGACGACGAGACGCTCGGGCTCGCGATCCGGCCCTCGGGGACGTTCCGCGTCAAGGCGCGACGCCTCCGGACCTTCGTCCGGTGGTTTGTCGACCGGGGTGGCGATGTCGACAGGATCCGGGAGCTCGGGCTGTCCCGGCTGCGCGAGGAACTCCTCGAGATCCGGGGCATCGGCCGGGAGACCGCGGACGCCATCCTGCTGTATGCGTTCGGCCTGCCATCGTTCGTCATCGACCGCTACACGTGGCGGATCCTGACGCGCCACGAGATGGCGCCCGAGGACGTCACGTACGAAGAGATGAAGGAGATGTTCGAGGGGAGCTTGGGTCGCGATCGCGAACTCTATAACGAATTCCACGCCCTGATCGTCAGAGTGGGGATCGAGCATTGCCGGTCGAAGGCGAAGTGCGCGGGATGCCCGCTGGAAAAACGGCTGCCGCGCCGCTCTCTTGGTGAAGAACCGGAGGTGGCTTCTTCGGCGGGCGCATGAGACTGTACTTCTGGCTGGTCTCCTTCTTCTTGGCGATGGCGCTTCTCTACTAGATCCCGACCTGTTCCCTGCCCCCCAAGGGCGACGAGGTGAAGGAGCACTGGGCCCACGCGAAGAGCGTCGCCGTCGGCGGGGGCATCGTCGGCGCGCTGGCGCTGGCGTGGGTGATCGGATGGCTTTGGGTCCGGCGGGAACAGCCGAAATGAAAAACCCCGGGGCCTGAGCCCCGGGGTTTTCTGGGTCAATGTTGCCTACGCGTCCGGCGCGGGCTCCGCCGCCGCCGTCTTCCCCGTGCGCGTCACGTTGATGGCTTTCAGTCCGTTCTGGTCCTTCTTGACCTCGAATTCGACGACCTCTCCCGGTGCCAGCGTCCGGAAGCCCTCCATCTTGATCGCGGTGTGGTGGACGAAAATGTCCTCGGTCACACCCTCCTGCTTGATGAACCCGTACCCCTTCTGGTCGTTGAACCACTTGACGGTGCCTGTCGCCATTCCCCTATACCTCCCAAAACATCCCCTGTTCGGAACCCCAGATACGAGCGCCGAGTATACCCACGCCCCGAGGTCGGTCAAGTTTTCTCGATTTTCGGGATCCGGCCGGTTCATTTCGCCCGGACCTGGACCCACCGGATCGCCATCCCCCGGTTTTTCGTCACGAGACGGAAGTCGGCACCTCCTTCCTGGCGGTTCGCGAAGGCGGCCTCGGGGAGCTTGAACGTCGCGACGGCCCACTGGCCGGAGTCGGTGAAGTAGAAAGGCTCGGCGGCGCGGCGGGTGCGGTCCGTCTCCCCCTTCCCGGGGGCCGCCGCGTCGTACTCGAGCGAGACCTGCCCCGGCCCCTTGTCCAGGATCTGCAGCTGGACCTCATAGTCCCGCCGCTCGTAGTAGGCATACGAGTCGTCGATGGCGAACGCGAGGATTCGCGTCGCCTGGCCCGGGACCTCTTTGGCCCTGAGGAGAGCCTGGCCCGCCAGCGACACAACTTCGAACGGCGCGGCGGGCGAATCGACGGGCCGCAAGCCTTCGTGGGGCGGTTCGAATTTCAAGTGGTAGCTGACGCCGATGGCCGAGGTGTACTTCCCCTTCGGCCGCTCGATCTCGTCCCCCCTCCGGAAGAGCTCCGCGTACTTCTTCGTCTTCGCCAGCAGGCCCTTCTCGAACTCCTTCGTCGGGCAGATCGTCGACCCCTCGTCGAACCGGTTCCACGACTCGATGGCGACGAGGCGCGGCTTGATCCTCATCGCCGCGTACCAAGAGCGGTCGTACCAGGTCCCCTCGTCGCGGCCGCGGATTCTCGGGCTGCCGTCCTTGAAGCCCGGTCCCAGGGTGACCGCCTTCAAGTCCCGGGGTCCATCGAACGCGCCCCCCGTCACGGCCTCGAGGTCGGGCTTCCACGCGGCGTCCCCTACTTTAAACACGTCCAGCGCGCCGAGGGCGCGGAGATCCGGGGCCTTGGAGGGAAAGAGCCAGACAAGATCGCGCCCGCCCACCGCGGCCCGGTACGATTTCGGAACCGCTTTCAGGAAGGCCGCGGCGGCGGCGGGGTCGCGCACGGCCGGCGCGACGCGGGGCACGCGCCTGAACTCCTTCGAGGATTCCTCGAGGGCCTGGACGAGGGCCTTCACCGCCTCGCCGTTGTCCGCGAACTCGCAGAGCGCGACGTCGAGGCCCGCCTCGCCCATCTCCTCGAGATTGCGGCGGTGCCACGAGGCC
>DASRJF010000077.1:0-4093 GCA_035649615.1 Planctomycetota bacterium
GGTCGAGGTGGAGCTGGCGCCCGGCCAGTACCGGATCGCGCTGGTGGTCACCGAAAAGGGATCCACTCCCAAGAAGCTCTGGCGCGATCAGCCGCTCTTCCCCGGCCAGGTCATCGCCCTCGCGCTGGACGGGGCGCACCAACTCTACAAGCCCTGACCGAAGCGAAGAGCCGATCAAACCCGCGAGCGGTCATCCGGCTCACCGCTCTTGGGCTTGCTCTTCGAAAGGGGTCAGGCTTTCTTCTCTGCCTTAGGATCCAGCGCGTCCCTCAACCCGTCGCCGAACAAGTTGATCGCGAGCACCGCGAGTGTAATCGCCAACCCCGAGAAAACCGCCAAGTGGGCCGACGATTGCAGTCCCCTCCGGCCCTCGTACAGCATGGCGCCCCATTCCGGCGTGCCCGTCTCGACGCCGAGACCTAGGAACGACAATCCCGCCGCGGTCAGGATGGCCGACCCCACGCCCAGCGTGGCGAGAACGATGATCGGCCCGAGCGCGTTGGGGACCACTTCGTGGAACAACGTTCTCAAGGGCGACGCGCCGAGCGCCCGCGACGCCTGCACGAAATCCTGCTCGCGCAACGTGAGGACGCTTCCGCGCACCTGCCGGGCGAATTGCGGAATCCCCACGATACCCACCGCGAAGACCAGCGTGTCCGCGCCCTTGCCCATCGACGCCGCGATCAGGATCGCCAGGAGAATCGTCGGCAGCGCGAGCATCACCTCGATGAGCCGCGAGATGATCATGTCCGCCCAGCCGCCGAAATAGCCCGCCAACGCGCCCAAGGGCACGCCGACAAGGAGCGACAGCGCCACCGCGGCGAGACCGACGCCCAGCGACACCCGCCCTCCGTACCCGAGCCGCGCGAACACGTCGCGCCCCAGGTCGTCCGTCCCCAGCCAGTGCTCCCCCGACGGACCCTGCATCGCGGCCGACGCGATCCGCGCGGGATCGTGCCGGGAGATCAGGCCGATTCCGATCGACAGCGCCGCGATCAGGACCAGGATGGCCAGCCCCGCCATCGCGCTCCAATGCCGGCGCAGCACCCGGCGCGCGCGGCTATCCATAGCGCACCCGCGGATCGATGAACGCGTAGAGGATGTCCACCGCCAGGTTCGCGAGGATGAAGGTCGTCGCGATCACCAGCGACGCGCCGCAGATCGACACCGGATCGGTCTGGAACACGGCGTGGACCGTGTACGTCCCCAGGCCCGGCCAGTCGAAGACGGTCTCCGTCAGGACCGCGCCGCCAAGGAGGTAGCCGAACTCGAGCCCGATCAGCGTGACCACCGGCACGAGCGCGTTGCGGAAAGCATGGCGCGTGACGACGGTCGTGGACCTCAGCCCCTTCGCCCGCGCCGTCCTCACGTAATCGCTCCCGAGCACCTCGAGCATCGAGGAGCGCGTGATCCGCGCCGTCATGGCCAGCGGTATCGTCGAGAGCGTGACGGCCGGAAGCACCAGGTGGCGCAGCGCGTCCACGAAGGCGCGACCGTCGCCCGCGAGCGCGCAATCGAGGATCGTGAACCCCGTGCGCCGGACGATGTCGATCGCCGGATCGATGTTGCCGCTCACCGGCAGCCATTGCTTGAAGGCGAGCACGAGGAGCAGGCCGAGCCAGAACACGGGAATGGAGACCCCGGCGAGCGAGACCGACATCCCGAGGTAGTCGATCCACGACCTCGGTCGCACCGCCGACAGGATCCCGGCGGGCACGCCGACCAGGATCGCGATGAGCATCGCGGCGCACGTCAGCTCGATCGTCGCCGGCAACCGCCGCCCGATCTCGGCACTCACCGATTCCCCGGCCCGGATGTACGACGTGCCCAGGTCGCCGCGCAGGACGCGCCCGATGTAAATCCCGTACTGGACGATCAGCGGCTTGTCGAGGCCCAGCTCCCGCGTCACGCGGGCCCGCGTCTCCGGCGTCCCTTTCTCGCCGAGGATGGCGTCGACCGGATCCCGCCCGCCGGCGCGCGACAGGAAGAAGACGAGGAACGACACGACGAACAGCAGGGGGATCGAGGCCAGCAGGCGGCGGATGATGTACGAGGTCAATCTCTACCCGGTGGAATGAGGAATAAGGAATCAGGAATACAGAATGGAATCAAGAATACGGAATTCCCGACGGAACCGTGCGAACGGCCATCCCTATTCCTGATTCCCGATTCCATTCCGCATTCCCTATTCCTCATTCCTTATTCATTGTCTTTGGATATTCCAGAACCGGTATTCGATCGGGTGATGATTGTATTTCACTTTCTTCGACACGGCGGCCATCTGCCGCACGTGGGCCAGGGGAATCACCGGAAGCTCCTCCTGGAAAATCCGGAGCGCCCGCTCGTACAGGGCCCGCCGCTTTCCGGCGTCCACCTCGGACTGCGCGGCCTTCACGATCGAATTGAATTCCGCGTGGTCGAAAAACGAATTGTTCGTCCCGTCGGGCTTGTCCTTGGGGCCGATCGACTCGCCGTGGAGAAGGGCGTACATGAAATTGTCCGGGTCGGCGATGTCCGCCGACCAGCCCAGGATGAGGAGCGGGTGGTCGAGGTCGTGCGTCCGGCGGCGGTAGATGTCCTGGTTGAATCCCTCGAGGCGGACCTTGAGGCCGATCCGCGACAGCTGTTCCTGGATCACGAGCGCCAGCTTGTCGGGCTCGGGCACGTACGGCCGGTCGTACGCCATGTGCCACAGCTTCAGTTCGAACCCCTCGGGGAGCTTCACCTTCGCAAGAAGGTCCTTCGCCTTCGCGACGTCGTGCGGATAGTCCGGCAGGCCGGCCGGCGGGGGGAAAATGCTCGGCGGGAGGATCGACGCGGCCGGTTCCGCCTTGCCGTGGTAGGCGAGCTCCACGATCTTCTTCCGGTCGAGCGCGTGCGCGATCGCCTTGCGGAAGTTCGGGTCGCGGTCCGGATCGCGCCCCATGTTGAACGTCAGGTAGCACACGTTCATCGACACTTCGTATTCCATGGCGAGGTTCGGGTCGGAATCGATCGCCGCGATGTCGGCCAGCGTCAGCTTGTCGATGACGTCCACCTCGCCGTTTTTCAGCTTCTGCACGGCGGTCTTGGCGTCCTTCACGTCGAGGATGATCAGGCGCTCCATCTTCGCGCCCGCGCCCCAGTATTCGGGATTCTTCACGAGGACGATCTTCACGTCCCGCTGCCACTCCTTGAACTTGAGCGGCCCGGTCCCCACGGGATTCGTCGCGAACCCGTCCGCGCCCGACTTCCGCACCGCGGCGGGGCTGACGATGCCCGCGGGGAACATGGCCAGGTTCATGAGGAACACCGCGCTCGGCTCCTTGAGCTTGAAGACGA
This sequence comes from Planctomycetota bacterium, assembly GCA_035649615.1. Taxonomy (GTDB): domain Bacteria; phylum Planctomycetota; class MHYJ01; order MHYJ01; family JACPRB01; genus DASRJF01. Next base: position 3,322 of record DASRJF010000077.1, read on the forward strand.
CGCGGTGCGGGTCGGGGGCGTCGACCGAATCGATCACCTGGTACGACGGCCCGTAGGGAATCGCCCGCGGCAGGTTCTCCCCCTTCCCGAGAAGCCGGGCGATCGAGAAGAGAACCGCCGCGCCGTCGAACGGCGTGCCGTCGTGGAACTTCACCCCCTGGCGGAGATGGAACGTCCACGTCTTGCCGTCTTCGGAGCGCTCCCACTTTTCCGCGAGCCGCGGGACGAGGTCGATGCCGTCGTCGCTGAACGCGACGAGCGTCTCGAAGAGGTTGACCATGATCTTCGCCGAGCCGCCCCATTCCGTGGAGGGCGGATCGAGGCTGTCGGTCTGGTCTCCGCGGGCGTAGAGGATCGTGGTCCCCGCGGCGGGGGCGTCGGTCGAGCCCGATCCGCACGAGGAAAGGAGGGCGCAGGCCAGGAACGCGGCGGCCGGTCGCATCATTTCGCCTTTTCCAGGGGTGTCGCCTTCAATTCGCCGGTGATCGCGGCCTCGCCGTTGGGCTGGCCCGTCTTGGGATCGGCCCCGTCCGTTTTCATCGTGCCCGACTGGCTCATCGCGAGGATGTATCCCCGGTCGATCCACACGGTGAGCGTTCCGGACAGGCTGAGCTCGCGCTTCGCCCCGCCCGCGGCGCTCTTCACGTCGTACTTCGTCATCAGGAGGGCGCAGCGGCGCCCGTCGATCTCCTTCACATCCCGGAGAGATACGACGATCCGGCCCTCGGTGAAGTCGCCGTTGACGAAGACCTTCTTCAGCTCGTCCCCCTGG
>DASRJF010000078.1:0-4551 GCA_035649615.1 Planctomycetota bacterium
GCGGGTGATCATCGCCGCGCACGGCAACTCGCTGCGCGGGCTCATCAAGTATCTCGACGACATCCCGGACCAGAAGATCGTTGAAGTCGAGATCCCCACCGGCGTCCCGATGATGTACGAGCTGGATGGCAAACTGAAGCCCGCGAAGAGCCGAGTCATCCAGCGATGACCTTGGGAGCGCATCACGAATAACGCATACGTGTTTGAGGAACCCGTAAGGCGTGCTGCGGATGCGTTCTGCGGAACTACGAACTTCTCGTCAGCGCGTTGAACCCCGGGAATTTCGCCTTGCCGCCCAGTTCTTCCTCGATCCTGAGCAACCGGTTGTACTTCGCCGTCCGCTCCGACCGGCTCGCGGATCCCGTCTTGATCATGCCGGCGTTCAAGGCGACGGCCAGATCGGCGATCGTCGTGTCCTCGGTCTCGCCCGAGCGGTGCGAGATCACCGATCCGAATCCGGCCTGCCTCGCCATGATCACCGCGTCGACCGTTTCGGTGAGCGTGCCGACCTGGTTGACCTTGATGAGGATCGCGGTGGCCGCCTTCTCCCGGATCCCGCGCTTGAGCCGCTCCGTGTTCGTGACGAACAGGTCGTCGCCGACGAGCTGGAGCTTCCGTCCCAGGCGCGCGGCCAGGGCCTTCCACCCTTCCCAGTCGTTCTCCGCGAGCCCGTCCTCGATCGACACGATGGGGTAGGCGGCGCCGAACTTCTCGTACAGCGACACCATCTCGTCCGCGCCCCGGGATTCCTCCCCCGACTTGTTGAAATAGTACCGGCCGTCCTTGAACAGTTCGCTCGCGGCGACGTCGAGCGCGAGCGCGACCTGCTTCCCCGGCTCGTACCCCGCCTTCTGGATCGCCCGGACGAGGACGTCGAGCGCCTCCTCGGCCGACTTGAGATTCGGGGCGAAGCCTCCCTCGTCGCCGACGGCGGTCGAGAGCCCCCGGCCCTTGAGCACCGACTTGAGCGCGTGGAAGACTTCGACGCCCGCCCGCAGCGATTCGCGGAAGGAACCCAGGCCGCCGGGGACGAGCATGAATTCCTGGAAATCGAGCGTGTTGTCCGCGTGCGCCCCGCCGTTGATCACGTTCATGAACGGGACGGGGAGGCTGGCGCCCTGGCCATGGCTCAGGAATTCGTACAGGGGCTTGCCGGACGCGGCGGACGCGGCGTGGGCCACGGCCAGCGAGACCCCGAGGATCGCGTTTGCCCCCAGCCGGGCCTTGTTGGGCGTGCCGTCGAGCGCGATCAGGATCTCGTCGATCATCTTCTGCTGGGCGGGATCCATCCCGCGCAGCTTGGCGGCGAGTCCCCTCGCGTTCTCGACCGCCTTGAGGACGCCCCGGCCCGCGTACCGGGCCTTGTCGCCGTCCCGCAGTTCCAGCGCCTCGTGCTCGCCGGTCGACGCGCCCGACGGAACCGCCGCCCGGCCGCTCCCGCCGCCCTCCAGGGTCACCTCCACTTCGAGGGTGGGCCAGCCGCGCGAATCGAGGATCTCCCGAGCCCGGACGTCCGCAATCCGCGACATCGGCCCTCCTGGGAAGCGAGGAGCGCAAGGTAGCATCGGCCCCGGAGGCCCGCCAAGATTTGTTTGCCCGATCGGGGCGCGTCACTATAATCACCCCTCATGAAGTTCCCGCTCTCGCTCGCGGCCGGCGCGCTCCTCCTCGCCTCCTGCGGATCCTCCGGGAAAAGCGGCGGCGGCGCGCCCGAGGAGTTCGTGCAGGTGCGCACGCGGGCCGATCTCGACACGTTCGCCGGCAAGGACGTCGCGGTCGAGGGGATCTTCGGCCACAAGTCCGCGCGCCACGCGACCGTGACGCTCGAGAGCGGACTCGTGATCTACGTGCCCCACTTCGACGAGTTCAAGCGGGGGGACGACTGGCTCAAGTACGTCGGGCGCCCCGTCCGCGTCGAGGGCGTTCTCCACACGGAGATCTCGTCCGTCCCGGGCGTCGACGGTCCGCTCATCGACATCCGCCGCTTCGAGGCGCTCGACCTCACCGAGTGACGCGGGGATGTCCTTCCACAAGATCGCCTATCTCGAATGGGCGCGGCGCCACATGGGCACCGTGCGGTACGACCTCGCCCGCAGCAACATCCGCTCCCTCACCCGCGAGGAGCTCGACTTCACCTTCGACGACATCCCCGCCGCGTCGATCGACGAGACGGGACTCCCCGCGCTCCGGAAGACGATCGCCGACCGCTACGGCATCGGCCCCGAGAGGGTCTTCATCTCGAACGGCGCGACGATGGGGATCTACCTCGCGTGCGCGGCGGCCCTCGAACCGGGCGACGAGGTCCTGGTCGAGGCCCCCAACTACGAGCCCCTGTACCGCATCCCGAAGCACCTCGGGGCCTCCATCAAGATGCTGGAACGCAGCTTCGAACGGGGCTGGCAGATCGACCTCGAGGAGTTCGAGCGGCGCGTGAGCCGCCACACGAAAGCCGTGCTCCTGACCAACCTGCACAACCCGAGCGGCACCGGGACGAACCCGGACAAGATGCTCACGATCGGCCAGATCGCGCGCGACCACGGCGCCCAGGTGATCGTCAGCGAGGTCTACCTCGACAGCTGTTTCGCGAGCGGCCACCGTCCGGCCGTCACGTTCGGCGACAACCTCGTCTCCATCGGCAGCCTGTCCAAGGTTTACGGGCTGGGAGGATTGAGGATGGGATGGATCGCCGGGGGCGAGGAGCTGATCCGCCGGATCCACTCGATCCAGGACTACATCGCGGGCGGCGTTTCCGCCGCGAGCCAGATGCTTGCGCTCAAGGCGCTCGCGAAAGCGGATCTCCTGGCGGAGCGCTGCCGGAAGATCGTGCGGGACAACCTGCGCCTCCTGTCGGAGTGGATGAAGAAGCGGACGGACCTCGCGTGGGTCGAACCCGAGGGAGGCACGGTGGCCCTGCTCAAGCTCCCCGGTACGATCGACGCGATCGAACTGTCGAATCACCTTCGCGAGAAATCCGGCACGCTCGTCGTCCCCGGGGATTTCTTCTGGCTGAGGGGTTTTGTCCGTGTCTCGTTGGGCATCGACGAGGAAACGCTGAAAGGCGGACTCAAGCATTTGGGCGCGGCGATCGACCATTTCAAAACACGAGGCAGATGAATCCATGAAGCTCATCGCGGAGCGGGTGAAGCCCCGCCAGGCCGTGGCCGACACGCTGGCCCTGTTCGCCTTCGAAGACGCGAAGTCACTGGCCGGGGACTGGGCGAAGCACGACCGGCGGATCGAGAAGCTGTACGCGAACGCGGCGCGCGCCGAGGACTTCAAGGGCAAGGAGAAGTCCGTCCTCGTCTTCTACCCGGACGGAGCCAAACCCGCGCGGCGCGTCGTCGTCGCCGGTTTGGGCAAGGCGGCCGCGTTCGACGCGGAGAAGCTGCGGCGCGCCGCCGCCGGGATCACGAACCGGATAAAGTCGCTCGACGGCAAGGAGATCACGTTCGGCCTTCCGCTCGACCGGCGCGCGGCGGTGGCGCCCCGCGAGCAGGCGCAGGCCGCGGTCGAGGGCCTGCTCCTCGCGTGCTACGAGTACCGCAAGTACAAGTCGAAGAAGAACGGCTCCCCCACCAAGCTCACGCGCGTCCGGCTGGCGGTCACGGCCGACGGCGACGCCGCCCCCTTGAAGGAGGGCGCGGAGCGCGCCCGCATCTTCGCGGAGGCGACCTGCCTGACGCGCGATCTCGTCAACGAGCCGCCGAGCGTCTGCACGCCGCGCTACCTGGCGGAGGCGGCGGAGCAGGTCGCGAAGGACCATGCCTCCATCTCGATCAAGGTCATCGACGAGAAGGAGGCGAAGGAGCTGGGCATGGGCGGCCTGCTCGGCGTCTCGGCGGGCAGCTCCGAGCCGCCGCGCTTCGTCCACATGACCTACACGGCCCCCGGGGCGACGACCACCGTCGCGGTCCTCGGCAAGGGGATCACGTTCGACAGCGGCGGCCTCTGCATCAAGCCCGCCGACGGCATGCTCAACATGAAGGACGACATGTCGGGCGCGGCCGCGGTCATCGGCGTCTTCAAGGCGCTCCGCGAGCTCGCGCCGCGCGTCAACGTCCACGGCATCTTCGCCGCGAGCGAGAACATGCCCGGCGGCGCCGCGTACAAGACGCGCGACGTGCTCCGCGCCATGAACGGGAAGACCATGGAGATCATCAACACGGACGCCGAGGGCCGGCTCGTCCTCTCGGACGCGCTCTCCTACGCGTCCACGCTCAAGCCGGACTGCATCGTCGACCTCGCGACGCTCACCGGGGCGTGCGTCGTGGCGCTCGGGCCCGAGGTGAGCGGCATCTTCGGCACGAACCAGCCGCTCGTCGACGGGCTGATCGCCGCGGGAAAAGCGACCGGCGAGAAGATCTGGCAGCTCCCGCTCGTCGACGAGTACTGGGACATGATCAAGAGCGACGTCGCCGACATGAAGAACTCCGGCGGACGCTGGGGCGGATCGATCACCGCGGCGCTCTTCCTCAAGGAGTTCGTCGGCGAGGGCATCCCGTGGGCCCACATCGACATCGCGGGCCCGGCGCTGACGGAATCGAGCCAGCC
>DASRJF010000079.1:0-35293 GCA_035649615.1 Planctomycetota bacterium
GGCTCGCCCGACAGGCGCTCGCGGGCCGCCTCGACCATGCGCTCGAAATGGCCCGCGCTCTTCCAGGCCGTCCGCGCCCGCTCCCACGCCTCGAGGCGCTGCGCGCCCCCGCGGCGGGCGATCCGCTCGAACACCTCGCCCGCCCCGAGATAGGCGTGGCGCTTGACGAGCGTGGCTCCCAGGTCGAGACCCCACTTCTCCCCGGACGCGACATCGGTCGAGTGGAGATAGTGGTGCGCGATCGACTCCATCTTTTCGAAGGAGACCTGGCCGCCGCAATTCTCGAGGCCGCGCGCGACTTGCAGGTGAAGCGTCGCGCGGCGCGCTTCGGGAATCGTCTCCTCGATCGAGCGGCGCAGGAACGCGGACGTGAGCTTCCAGCCGCCGTCCGCCGCGTCCGCCCACCCCAGGTCCAGCAGCTTCTCGAGCGCCTCCGCGGCCCCGGCGAAGCCCGTCACGGCCCGGATCTCCCTCAGGGGAAGCGGGCGCGTCAGGAGGGCGAGGAATTCGAGCGTCTCGCGCGTGACCCCATCCAGCTCCGCGACCCGCTTCGCGACCGACGTCTTCCGGTCCTCGGTCAGCGCCAGCCGCGCCTCGGGGAGCAGGCGGAGCGCGCCGTCGGCGACGGTCACCCGGTCGTGGGACGCGTCGAGCAGTTCGCGCGCGAGGCCGGCATGGCCGCGCGACGCCGCCGCCAGCTCGTCGATCAGGGCGGCCGAGGGGGTCGCCCCGCCCGCCCAGGAACGCGCCAGCTGCGAGAGCTCCGGCCGCTCCAGCGGCTCGAGGTCGATCGCGAGGGCCCGCTCGCGCGGGAAAGGCGCCGTGCGCGACGACGCGATGAGCACCAGCCGCGACGTGTTCCGCATGGGGAGGACTTGGGCGAGGTGTTCCGCGAGGGCGCGGCTGTCCCGGTCACCCAGGTCGAGATCGTCGAAGACGAGGGCGAGAGGAACCTCCTCCGCCGCGGACAGGAGCGCGCGCGTGACGCCCAGCCGCAATTCGGAGGCGTCGCCGAAGCGCCGTTCCAGGATCTCGCGCGGAAACCCTGACGGCCCAAGCATTTCCAGCGCGGCACGAGCCTGTTCGTAGGGGGTGCGCCCGCCGTCCGCCGCCCCCGAGATTCCCACGAGGAAGCCGCGGGTCTGGGCCTCGATTCTCGCCTGGTCGAGCACGGCGGACCGGCCGGAGCCGGACTCGCCATAGACGGAGACGACGCGGTGGCCCGGCGTCCGGGCCAGGGCGGCATCGAGGAGTTCCCCGAGATTCTTGAGCTCCCGGTCGCGCCCGAAGATGCGAAGGTCGCGGCCGACTTGCTCGACGACGCGCGGATCGATGGCCCGCGCCGCCGCGAGGACGGCGTCCGGCTCCTCGATCCGCAGGCCCGGCTTCGACGTGACCAACCGGTCCAGGAGATCGCGGATCGGCGACACGCCCTCGGGAAGCAGCTTGAGGAGATGGCGGCCGAACGAGCGCAGGTCTTCCGCGATGGACGCGTCCGGACCCGCGAGCCCGAGGTCGATCAGCTTCACCGAAATCTCGGAGCCGCTGCGGCGGATGACGATGTTGCCCGGGTGCAGGTCGCCGTGGGCGATACCGCTGCGGCGCAGGTGATCGAGCGCGCCGACGACCTGGACGATGATCTGCAGCGCGACGTCCGGTCCCCGGTTCGTGCGCCGCCTCATGAACCGCCCGAGATCTTCTCCCTCGACGAACTCGGTCGTGTAGAAGCAGCGGCTGCCGGAGACGCCGAAGTCGAGCGCCTTGGGGAATCCCGGGTGCGCGATGCGCGAGAGCGCGGTGAATTCCCGTTTCAACTTGAGACGGCCGTCGGGCGAGGCGTCTCCCTCGAGGATCTTGACGGCGACCTCGAGATTCCGGCGTGAGTCGTCGTGGGCGAGGAACGTCCGGGCCGTCGCACCCTGTCCCAGGGTGCGGACGATCCGATACCGGTCCGCCAAGACGACGGGTTCTTTCACGAGTTAGCGCGCCCCAATCCCAGACAGTCTCCGGCCAGGCGCTCGTCTCTCCCCGGGCGGACCCTTACCGGCCGGATGAATTCAGAAGAAGTCTATCCTGCGGGGGGTCAAACGCAATAAAAATATGACTCTATTTGGGACAGGGGGGATTGGCCCGGGGGTTGCAGCGCAACCGCCTCAACCTCAAGGACTTAAAGTGAAAACGTGACCCTTGCCGCCGCCGTCGGGCGTGAAAATCTGCATTTCCGGGTGCGATTTCCTGGCGTTCGGGTGGGAATGCGACCGGATGAGGGCGAACGCGAAATCAAGTCGTGATCGCGCCGAGGATGTCGAGGAAATCCTCGTCGCCGGAATAGGCCGCGAACTTTTGCCGCGAGGCGCTGATGTCCTCTTTCCACATGGCGAGCGTCCGCTTGCGGTCGATGATCACGCACCGCCGCAGGTAGTCCATCGCCTCGTCTCGCCGGCCACGAACGGCCGCGAGGCCCGCCAGGTTGAACAGGCTCGAGAGATTCTTCGGATTGATCTCCACCGCGCGCTTCCACGCGTCCTCGGCGCTGTCGTAGTCGCCGATGCAGACCGCGTACGAGAGTCCGAGCGTGCCGAGGACCTGGTCGTCCTCCGGAAGACGCTTGGAAATCTCCAGCGCCGCCTCGTGCGCCTGCTCCTTGCGCTCGAGGCCCATGTAGGCCTCCCAGAGCCCGAGGTAGATGTGCTTCGAGGCGAGCCCCTTGGCGATGGCGCGGCCGAACGCCGTCACCGCCTGGTCGGGATCGCCGACCTCGAGGAAGTAGTAGCCGAGGTATTCGTGCGCGGCGCCCAGCTCCTCATCCATGTCGAGCGCGCGCGTGTACTCCTGGAAGGCTTCCTGGAATTCGCCCCGGCTCTGGTGCAGCCGTCCCATGCTGACGTGCGCGTCGGCCGTCTCCTGGTACCGGAGCGACCGTTCGAAATCGATGCCCGCCCGGTCCATCGCCCCGGCCTCCGCCTGGGCGATGCCCCGGAGGTTCAAGGCGGCCGCGATCGCGCTCTTCACCTCACGGTCGTCCGGATACTTCTCCGTGAGGTGCATCAACCGGGCCAGCGCCTCCTGGTGGCGGCCCTTGGCGAGCTGCTCCCGCGACTGCTTCAGTCCCTGGGTCAGATCCTCCATGACGCTCCCGTAGTTCGCGGCCGGGCCCGGCCCTCGATATCGACTCCGGGCATTAGACGCCCCGCGATCACCGCTGTTACTACCTATCGAACGCAACGGGCTGCCAACTTGTTCCCCATTGTTTATTTATACGACGAAAATCCCGTTCTCACGGGGCAATTCATCACTTGGAAGGAGCCAGCCACCCCCTCAGCAGGGCCTTCTGGGCTTCGGTCGGATCGGCGGCAACCTTGACCGCATAGGGACCTTCGACAATCGCCAGTTCCTTCTGAAGGGGGTCCTTCTCTCCCTGCCGGGTGAATTCAACGATGACCTTGTCTCCCAGGGACCAGGGTTCCAGCGCCTTGTACAGCTGGTCCTGGTTCGCGACCGGTTTGTTCGCGATCTTGACGATCCGGTCGTTCCGGCGCACGTCCGCCTTCTTGGCTTCGCTGTCCGCCGCGGGTTCGACCACCCTCATGCCCTGCAGGGAAATGGACAGCGCCTTGCGTCGGGTCAACGAGAGCCCCGCCTCCTGGGCGACCTCGACATACGGGAGCTCTTCGGTTCCTGATACATATCTTGTAAAGAACTCGGTGAAGTCCTTGCCGGAAACCTCGTTCACCGCATTGAGGATTTCCCCCTCCTCGAATCCCACCCCGATCGGCCCCTTTCCTTGCTTGGCCGGCTCGATGACCCCCGTGCGGTACAGGTGCCTCATCACGTCGTCGAAGGACTTCTTGCCTTCCGTGGCGTGGCGAATCTTCAGGTCGAGCAGCCACCCGAGGAGCTCGCCCTTGGTGTAGTAGTCGATCCACGCGGTGAAATTCGGGCCGCGGTCCCAGACGGTCCACGCGGCTTGTTCGACGGACTGCGTCTTGCGGTCGGGATCGGCCTGGAGCTCGTTCACCTCGCGCGCGAGATGGTCGAGGTAGACGTCGCGTGTCCAGACTCCCGCGCGGGCCAGGCTCAGGTCGCCGTAGTAGCTCGTCACGCCCTCGCAGAGCCACAAGGCCTTGGAGCGGACCGGCCGCGTGTAATCGAACGGCCCGAGCTCCTTCGGCCGGATCCGCTTCACGTTCCAGAGATGGAAGAATTCGTGCGACGTGATGCTGGCGATGCTGGCGGGATCGTCCTTGACCCGGCTCATCGGGAACGTGATGTGGGTCGAATTGAGATGCTCCAGGCCGGCGCCCCCCATCTGGTTGCGGAAGTGGTAAATGATGACGTATCGTTCAAACGGCGCCCCGCCGAACATCCGCGTCTGCTCGGCGACGATCTTGCGGCACGTCTCCACGAGCTTGGCAACGTTGAACTCCTCCGTGGCATGCAGGACGAGTTCGTACGTGACCCCGTCATGCTCGAACTTCTGGAGCGAGAATGTTCCGAGCTCGATCGGGCAGTCGATGAACGTGTCGTAGTCCCGCTCGCCGTAGTGCGCCGGCCCCAGCTTCTTGAGCCCCGTCCCCACGTTCCATCCCGTGGGAAGTTTGAACGTGACCCGGTGGGGACCGTCCAGGTGGTCCAGGACAAAGAGCCACGCCGCCGGCCCCTGCAGGTCGTAGTGGTCCGCCGTGAGGTTGCCTCGAAGCTGGGGGACGTCGGCCGGCTTGTTCGTGTACCGGATCGTGAAGGTCGGCGCGCGACCGGTCTTCACCTTCCACAGCGATTTGTGATCCGTCGCCGTCACGTCGACTTTCTTGCCGCCGACTTCGGCCTCGAGGTCACTGATCGCGAGGAAATAGGAAACGGTCCGGTAGGACCCCGGGGCCCACGTCGGAATGCCGATCGTGACCTCGTCGTCGCGGTTGTTCTCGACCCGCATCTCGACCTTGACCGCCCCGGACTTCGGCTCGGTCACGTCGAGGGTGTACGACACCGAGACCGGTGGCCGGGCTTCGTCCTGGGCGGCGAGCGCCGGCCCGATGAGCAGCGGGAGAAAGAACAGGAGTGCGCGTTTCATCCAGGATCCTCCAGGGCGGTTTATACCAAGCCGACACCGGATTTCATGCCGCGCGGAAATAATCGCCCAGGGCTTCCTCGCGGCGGAGCAGGGCGCGCTCCGAGATCTTCAAGCCGATCGCGTAGAGCGCGCCGGCATACGCCAGGCCCGCGAACGCGACGAGGATCGCCACGGGTTTCCCCTGCACCAGCAGGGAAACCGCCAGCACGGGGGAGAGCAGGGCGAACGTCAGCAGGTACAGCAGGGACCGCGCCAGCATCATGAGGCAGCCGCTTTCATCCCGCCGAGACACGCGCTGGCCCGGGGCGAGAAAGGGCATCGGAAAGTAGACGGACGTCACGTTGCCGAGAGCGAAGACCACCAGCAGCGCCGAGAAATGGGACGCCAGCCCCGCCGGAATCCGCTCCGGCACGCCGGTCGCCGCCGCGAGGACGACCAGGACCACCGCGTTGAACGGCGCGAAAAGAGCGAAGTACGCGAGGTTCTTTCCCAGGAACAGGTGGCGGCGCGACGCGGGGAACCAGAGGAGGTTCCGCACCGCCGCGCCCTCGAAGCCGAAAATGTTCGTGAGGAAGAACATCTCGACGAAGAGCAGGATGAATCCGCCCACCGCCAGCGCTTCCGACTTCGCGCCCCCCGAGCGGACGACAAAGAGCATGACGAACGGGACGAGAATGTAGAAGACGCTCGAGAGCACCCGGTGCCGGACCACGGGGTCCCGGAAGAAGATGGCCAGTTCCTTGCGCGTGACGGCGGCCGCGGCCGGACCCACCCCCCTGAGGACGGCCCGCGAGATTCCCTTGAGGAAGGGGACGCGGGCCGACCCCGCGTCCCGCTTCGGCCGGTGCTGGAAGATCGGCTCCGAAAAGGCCAGCCGCTCCTCCGCCCAGCCCCCCGCGCGATGGATGAGCGCCGTCACGAGAGCGAAAGCCCCGAATCCGGCGGCGGATCGGGCCCCGTCCAGCTGGTAGGCCCACGAGAGCCAGACGCCGGGGCACCACGCCAGCCAGGCGGAGGGACCGCCGGACTCCGCGAACCGCTTGACCGCGGCCACGGCCTCCACCCCCGACTCGGTCCGGAACAGCTGCGTCGCGACATACATGCCGCCGCCGATCAACGTCGAGATCAGGACAGCCGCGTCGCGCCACCGCCGGCTCGTCAGGACGGCGAGGAACGTCAGCCGGATCAGGCGCGCCGTCATCTGCAGGTGGGCGATGAGGAGCACGAAGAGGAGCGCCCGCACGACCCTCTCGAAGGGGTCGCCGGGAACGCCGACGGCGAATCCCGCGAGGAGGGCGCCTCCGAAGATCGACGCCATCCCGATGAAGGAAGCCAGCGTGCTTCCCAGGAACAAAGTCCGGGGCACCACGGGGAAGGACGCCAATCGCGCAGGGTCGTACAAGTCGTTGAAGCTGCCCGAGTAGAGCCAGAAGAAATAGATGACCGCGAACGCGAGGTGGACCAGTTCCCAGGACATCCCCGGCGGCTGCTTCTCGAAGAGAAGGCCGAGCGTCGCGCTCGAATAGAAGAACAGCCCCGCGGCGATCGCGAGCGACACGATCAGCGACACTCCGGCGCCGATCTTCCGGGATCGCCCTCCCGCCCGCAGGAGGTACTTCCATCGGAGGTAGGCCAGCAACCGCAGGTGACGGATCATGACGGGCTCGGCGGCGGGCTTCCCACCCAGTCGAGGTCTCCCCCCTGCGACACGGTCCGCCCGACCAGCGTGACGAAGACGTCGTCCAGCGCCGCGGCGGGCCCGAGTCCCGCCTGGGCGCCCAATTCCGCCACGGTGCCGATGCCGCGGAGCCGGCCCTCGTGGATGACCGCGATCCGCGTGCAGAGCTTCTCCACCACTTCGAGCACGTGCGACGTGTAGAAGATCGTCAACCCCTTTGCGGTCAGTCCCTGGAGCACCTTCTGGATGACCTGGGTCGAGATCGCGTCGATGCCGTTGAAGGGCTCGTCGAGGAAGAGCACCTCGGGCCCGTGGATCAGGGCGCAGGCGAGCGCCGCCTTCTTCCGCATTCCCAGCGAATAGTCGATGACGAGGCGCGCGCGGTCCGCGGGCTCCAGGTCCACGAGGTCGAGCAGCCGCCCGGCCCGCCGCTCCGCCTCCTCTTCCGCCACGCCGTGCATGAGGCCGCTGAAGACGACGAGCTCCCAGCCGGTGAGGCGGTCGAACGTCTCGATCGTGTCGGGGAGGATGCCGATCCGCGCCTTGACCCCGAGCGGGTCCGCCGCGACATCGCGGCCGGCGACGAGGACCTGGCCCGACGTGGGCTTCATCAGGCCGCAGAGCATCTTGATCGTGGTCGTCTTCCCCGCGCCGTTCGGTCCGAGGAAGCCGAAGAACTCCCCGCGTCCGACCGTGAAGGAGACGCTGTCGACCGCGAGCTTCTCCTTGAATCGCTTGGTGAGATCGACGGCGGCGATGCGGGGGGCGTCGTTCATTTCGCGAGGGGCTCGTAGGCGTACCGGCGGAGGAGGCCGTCGTCACCGCCGACGAAGACCGACGCTCCGTCGGCGGCGCACAGGACCGACCGCGCGGCGGCGAAGCCCGTCGCGGGGGCCACCCGGGCGTCCCCCAGGCGGACGAGGAAGACGCGCCGGCCGGCGACGACCGCGGCGCCCGCCGCGGACACGCTCAGGCCGGTGGGGGATTCGGGAAGCGGGATGGAGCGTTCGACGCGCCCCCCGGCGGCGTCGATGACGAAGAGCTTCTTCGCCAAGGTGGCGACCAGGAGCTTCGCGCCGTCGGGCGTGAAGGAGAGCAGGGCGCCGTCTCCGACGGCTTCCCCGAGGTCGACGGGCCGCTTGGCGAACGTGTCGCGCGCCCACAGGTAGACCTGCGTGTCGTTCTTGCGCTCGTCGACCACGCTCTTGTTCCCCTCGCGCTTCCACGTCCGGTAGGTGCCTCCGCCGGTGGCGAAATAGCTTCCGGCCGGCGGCACGGCGATCGAGCCGTGGGCCTGGCCCCGGTCCGACGTCGGATTCCCCGCCCCGGATTTTTCAGTGTCGAGCACGTCGAGCGTGTAGACGTCGGTTCCGCCGCGATCGTCGCCCGGGGTCAGCCGGACGCGCAGGACCAGGAAGCCGTCGAAAGGGGCGAGGCGCGTCGCCGTGACCGGCACTTTCAATCCGGACGTTTCGACGTGGAGGTGGCGCGACTTCCCGTTCTCCCAGATGGCGACCTGCTCCGTCTCGGGCCCGTCGATTCCCGCGGGGCCCGTCAGTCCGGCGAGCCGCAGGCCGTCCTTCTCGATGAGCGCCGCGTAGAAGGGCTTGGGACCTCCCTTCACGGGGGGAGAATCGAGTTTCAGATCCTCCGCTCCCCAGACCGCGAACGACCCGAAACCGGCGCCGATGCCGACGACCCGGCCGTCCGCGGCGGCCGAGAGTTCATCGACGGGTCCTTTCGCGGCCGCCGCCGCCTTCTCGACGTAGAGATCGGCCCACAGGTCGCTCTCGAGATCTTTCAGTTCAGGCGCGCCTGGATTCTCGACCGCGGCCGCCCGCGCATGCCGGACCGCCGCTGCGCGGTCGCCGCCCGCCAGGGCCGCCTTGGCCAGGCCGAGCGACCCCGGGCCCTTCAGCTCGTCGACGATCGCGCGGGCCTCCGCCGAATCGCCCCGGAGCGCGAGCGCCTTCTGCGCGGCGGCCAGGGCCTCGGCCCTCTTTCCATCCCCCTTGAAACGGCGCGCCTCGGCAAGGTGCTCGAGGAATCGGTTCTCGTCCCTGATTTTCCCGTGGCGGGCGCCGGAGGGCAGCAGCTTCTCGGCCTCCGCCAGGTATTTCCGCGCCTCGTCGAAGTTCCCCGCCCTGGCTTTCTCCACCGCCTTGTCGCATTCCGCCGCGTAGAGCGATCGCACTTCCTCCTCGGCCTTGCGGACGAGCGCTTCCGTCGCGGAGTCCGCCTTCAGCGAATACGCCTCCTGGTACGCGGCCAGCGCCTCCGGCCACAGCTGCGACGCCTCGGCCTGTTTTCCGCGGGCCAGGGCGGCCTGCCACTTCCGACCCTGCTCGATGGAGCGCGAGAAGCCCGCCCGCTGGGCGGGGTCGACCCGTTCGAGCAGTTTTTCCGCCGCTTCCCAATCTCCCTGGTCGATCGCCAGCTGGATCTGCGGCAGGACGCCACCCGCCTGGTCCGCCTGCTTCTTCTTTTCATCCAGCTTGTCGCGAAGGGAGATCGCCTCCCCCTTCCGCTTCGGGCCGGAGAGGCGGATCGCCTGGTTGACGTCATTCAACGCCAGCGCGTACATGTCGTACGTCCCGTGATCGAGCGCCAGCCGGGCGGCGGCCAGGCGAAGGATGATCGCGGTCGGATGGAGGTCGATTCCCGCGCGCAATTTGTCCCACGCTCCCTGGAAATTCCGGTTCCGCACGAGCGCGTCCGCCTCTCCCGCTGCTTTCGCGGCCGATGATTCCTGCTCGCGAAGCTCGCGGGCGCGGCGCTCTCCGTCCTGCGCTTCGGAGGATTGGGGCTTCAAGTCGCGCGCCTTCTTGAAGAGCCTCTCGGCCTTGGCGAAGTCCTCGTCGGCCAGCGCGGCCTCGGCCTCTTTCATGATTCCGGCGAACTCGGTGCCCGGGGTGTCGACGACCGGAGGAGCCGGAGGGCTTCCCTTCGAGTTCTGGGCGAGCTTCTGGAGCAGGTAAATCCCTCCGATGCCCGCGGCGGTGACGAGCGCCAGCACGGCCGCCACCGCGATCAAGATCGGCGCCTTCGACTTCCGGGCCGGGATTGGGATCGAAGCCGCGGCCGCGGGGGCCGGCGGCGACGGCGAGGTGACCGCCGGGCGCGCGGGAGTCGAGGGAAGGACCGATGCCGCGTCGGAGCGAAGGGTGACTTCCGCCGCGGAGATCGAGGCGAGGTTCTGGAGCGAGGCGAGCGTGAATTCGGTGGTGGATTCCCCCCCGAGCGACTGCCGGCAGGCCTTGAGTCCCTCGCGCAGGATCCCGGCGTTCGCGTAGCGGGCCTCGGGCCGCTTCGCGAGACACGTGTCGATGAGCACGTCCGTGGGCCGGCTCACGCTGGGATTGATCTGCCGCACCGGGACGTGCGGTTCGTCGCTCGTCTTCTTCAGGACATTGAGCACCGTCGTGCCCGTGAACGGGGCCGCGCCGGTCAGCAGGTTGTAGAGCGTCGCGCCCATGGCGAAGATGTCCGCCGACGGCCCCGCGCCTTTCGCGTTCTCGGCCTGCTCCGGCGCCATGTAGCCGGGCGTCCCCATGGCCACGTTCGTGCCCGTCAGGCCGAGCGACAGGTCCTCCGAGTGCACCTTCGCCAGGCCGAGGTCCATGAGCTTCGCCTTCCGGTACTGCGGCTCGCCCTCCGCCGAGAGGGGGATGATGATGTTCTCGGGCTTGATGTCGCGGTGCACGAACCGCTCCTCGTGGGCGGCCGCGAGTCCGTCGCTGACCGTCAGGAGGAGGTCGAGGGCGTCCGCCTCCGGCAGCGGGCCCTGGCCCGATTTCACGCGGTCCTTGATGAGCCGGCCGGCGGTCTTGCCCGCCACGAACTCCATCACGAGATACCAGATCGCGGAGCCCGCCTTGGGGTCGCCGTCGACGTTGACGTCGAAGATGCGCACGAGGTTCGGGTGGTTCAATCGCGCGGCGACATTGGCTTCTCGCATGAAGTACTCGATCGCGTTGGGATCCTGGTCCGCGAGGTGGAAGGGCAGGATCTTCACGGCGACTTCGACGCCGAGCCGGGGGTGTTTCCCGAGATAGACGGCGCCCATCCCGCCCTGCCCGAGCTTGCGGTACAGGGGGATTCCGCCCAGGGTCGGCCGTCCCGAGGGATCCCGGGGGGCGATGGCGAGCAGCCCGTCCTTGGCGAGATCCTTTTCGGACGCGTCGGGCATGGATTCCATTTATACCACGCGCCGCCGGGTCAGAAGCCCCCGCGTTCGACGTCCGCGGTCCGGGCTTCGGACTCGCCTTGCCCATTGGGTATACTTGGTCGATGGAAGTGGGGAGCAAACCGCCGACGTCGGCCATCCACGGAGGAGCCACGGCTCCCGCCTCGCCCCCGGCCCGCGGGGGGGACGACCGGCTTCTCGGATCCCTGGCGGTCCGCGAGGGCTTCGTCTCCTCCCAGCAGGTCGAGGAGTGCGTGGCGCTCCAGAAATCGGCGGCGTCCCCCCGCAAGCTCGGCGAGATCCTCATCGAGAAGGGCTACATCACCGCGAAGCGGCTCATGGCCCTGCTGGACATCCAGAGCCGCCAGGTCCGGATCGTGGCGGCGGACCCGGCGCTCGGGGGGCTCTTCGGCCAGATCGCGCTCGACCTCGGCTTCGTGCCGGCGGACAAGATCGAGCAGGCCCTCCAGGAGCAGGCCTCGCTGTCGCGCACCGGGTCGCCCGCCATGCTGGGGCAGATCCTCCTGCGCAAGGGATGGCTCCAGACCGGGCAGTTCCTCGAGATCCTCAAGGTCCAGCGGCGGACCATCCTGCGCTGCCCGGGCTGCGACACGTTTTACCGGTTCGAGGAGAAGGACCGCGGCTCGAAGTTCGCGTGCCGGCGCTGCGGGAACATCGTGCCGATCCCCGCGGCGGAGCCCGACGAACCGCGGGCCGGGGCGAGCCCGTCGGTCCCGGGGAAGCGCGCGGGAGAATCGGGGACCCAGTTCGGGCGGTACGCGATCCAGGAGGAGCTCGGCCGGGGAGGCATGGGGATCGTCTACAAGGCGCTGCACAAGGACCTGAACACCGTTTTCGCGCTCAAGATCCTGCGGGAGACGGAGATCTCGTCGGCGGAGGTCCTCGACCGGTTCAAGCGCGAGGCGCAGGCGGAGGCGCGGCTCCGCCACCCGAACATCGTCTCGATCCACGATGCGGGCCAGGAGTCGGGCGTCCATTACCTCGCGATGGACTACATCGAGGGGGACCCGCTCACGACGCACCTCGCCCGGGGGTTCAAGATCCGCGACATGATCGCGCGCCTCGAGAAGGTCCTGCAGGCCGTCCACCACGCCCACGAGGAGGGGATCATCCACCGCGACCTCAAGCCCGCGAACATCATGATCGACCTCGCGGGCGAGCCCCACGTCATGGATTTCGGGCTCGCCAAGTTCCTCGACGATCCGAAGCGCCTCATGCTGACGAAGGACGGGAGCTTCCTCGGCACGCCCCATTACATGGCGCCGGAGCAGATCCGCGGCGAGGCGCGCCTCGTGGGCCCGCGCAGCGACATCTATTCGCTGGGGGTGATCCTCTACGAGATCCTGTGCGGCCGCACGCCCCACGTCGCGCCGAACAGCGTCGAGATCTTCCACAAGATCCTGACGGAGGAGCCGCCGCCGCCCCGGCTCTTCAACGCGCGCGTCCACCCCGACCTGCAGACGGTCTGCCTCAAGGCGATCGACAAGGACCCGGCGGTGCGGTACGCGACGGCCGGCGAGTTCGCGGACGACCTCCGGCGGTATCTCGAGGGCGAGCCGATCCTGGCCCGGCCCCGGCCGTGGCCGATCCGCGCCCTCCGTCGCCTGCGGAAGAACAAGTCGACGGCCCTGGCCGCGATCTCGCTGTTCCTCTTCGCGATCTCCGGCGGCCTGGTCCTCTTCCTGATGTCGCGCGACGCGCGGGAGTTCGACCGGATCGCGAAGGAGGCGAAGGAGAGCTTCGACGACCGGCAGTACGAGGAGGCCCTCCTGCACGCGCAGTCGGCGCTCCGCCTGCGGCCCGACGACAAGGCGATGGCCGAGTTCGTCGAGTGGGTCACGAACCGGATCCGGACGCAGCGGGAGGAGTTCAGCAAGCGGCTCGTGCAGGACGAGAAGCGTCGGGAGGCCGAGCCCCGGATCGCCGCGGCGCGCATCATGCTGGAGATGATCCCGCGCCAGGCGGACCTCGACGGCGCGGGGGTCATGAAGCGGGCGGCGGAGGTCGAGAAGATCTTCGACGACGCGCTGAAGATCGTGACCGACCACGAGGACGCGCTCCACGGGCGCGGCCGGGCCCGCATGCTGAAGGGGGACGCGGCCGGGGCGCTCGAGGATTTCGCGACGGTGTTGGAGAAGGCCCCGGGTCGCGTCGAGGCGCGCCAGGACGCGGCCCGCGTCCGGCTGTCGCTCGTGATCGAGGCGCGGCTGGTCGACCCGCGGCCCCCCGGCGTGCCTCCCGCCTCCGCCTTCGTGGAGGCCCGCAAGCGCGCGCACGCTGAATTTTCAGAGGTGTGGGCCAGCATGTCGCGCGACCCGGCGCGGGACGAATTCGCGCAGGCCGCGCTGCGGTGGCTCGATGGAAAGATCGCGGACGCGGCGGGCGGCCTGGACCGCTACGTCGGGTCGTACCCCGCGGATCCGGACGCGTGGCGGCTCCGCGCGATGGCGCGGCTGGTCTCCGGGAATCCGGAGGGGGCGGAATCGGACCTGTCGATGGCGGCGCGGTATTCCCCGGGGGACGTCGTGACCCGGCTGGCGCGGGCGTGGGTTCGTCATGTCCGGGGGGACGCGGCCGGGGCCGACGCGGACCTCGCCGCGGTGGCGGCGCTGGCGCCGCAGAGTCCCGCGCGCGCGCTCCTGCGGGGCCGCATGCTGCTCGATCGGGGCGGGTTCCCGGCGGCGGCGGACGCGTTCGGCGCGGCGGCGGCCCTGGACCCCAAGTCACCCGGGGCGGCGCTGGGGACCGGCTTGGCGCGCCTGCGGCGGGACGACCTGGAGGGTGCGCTGGCGCCGTTGCAGCGCGCGGCGGAGCTCGATGCCGCGGACGCCTGGCCGCTTCTGCTGCAGTCGGAGGTCCAGGAGCGACGGGGGCGCGCGCCGGAAGCGCTGGAGGCGTCGGAAGCGGCGGTCCGCCGGGCGCCGGACGCCGCGGTCGCGTACGAGCGGCGGGCGCGCGCGTGGGCGCGCCTGGAGAAGTTCCCCGAGGCGGTCAGGGACCTGGAGCGGGCCGTGAAGCTCGACCCCTCCTCCGCGGCGCGCCTGGACGCCGACCTGAAGGCGGCGCGGGCGCGGGTCTCCGGTCGGCCCTGAGCCCTCTCCCGCGGGCCACTGTTTACATATTCACGCATTCGTAAATATGTAGATATCGAGGCGGGCGAGCCGTGAGCCTGGAACGGGGGTCCGGCGGCCGGTCTAGAACTTCTTGTGGATGCGGGTGATGTCGCGGATCCGCGGGTCGCTGACCGCCTGCGACACCGCTTCCTCGGCCTGGCGGGTTCCCTGCGCCGCCAGCGCGAGGACCGCCGCGGCGCGCGTCTCCTCCCCGAAGCCCTTCACGAGGCCGAAGAACCGGGGGCGCGTCTGCGCGATCTTCGTCAGGAGCGGCACCACGGCCGCGTTCGGGACCTGGCGGAAGTACGCCGAGCACAGGATCATGAGCGCCTCGTCCTGCGCCCCCTCGAGGATCTTCCCCACCTCGGCCTTCACCGCCTCGATCTTCATCTGCGCGGCCGCCTCGAGCCCCGAGTCCCTCAACTCCCTCGAGGAGTTCGCCAGCAGGCGGCGGATGATCCCCGCCACGACCGAGCGGGGCCAGTGCTCGGCCGACTTGAGAATGATCCCCCTCAGGTCCGGGCTGCCGTGCTCGGCCAGCATCGCCAGGTGCCCCGCGATCGGCGCCGTCAGGAGCGGTTCGATGACCTGCAGCACCCGCACCGTGCGCTCGATCGGGCCGTCCGGCGGGATCAGGCGCATGATCTCCACCGCCAGCCGTTCCGCCGACGCGGACAGGGAGAGCGCGATCGCCCGGCGGATCCGCACGTCGGGCTCCTCCGCCAGGATGTCCACGAGCTTCTCCACGGTCGGGCCCCCGACCGCGAGGAGGATCGTGATGGCCGCGTTGCGGTCGTCCTCCGAGGGCTTCCTCACGGCCGCGCAGATCGCGTCGAACGCCATCGACTGCGGGATCAGAAGGAGCGCCGCCTCGCACACCGCCGCGACCTCGGGCGGCGTGACGGGGGAATCCGCCCGGCGCCGGAGCGTCCGGCCCGCGATCTCCGCCAGCTCCCCGAGGCATCCGGACGCCGCCGCCGCGGGGATCCAGACCGGAAGCAGGTTCACCGCGGCGCGCACGTGGAGCGGCTCCGTGTCCTCCGACAGTCTCATCTTGAGCGACGCGGCCGACCGCATGACCGCGAGCTTGCGCGTCCCCGGCGAGGCGAACGCGATCGACCGCGTCAGGAGGTTGAACGCCCGCGTCCGGTGCGAGAGGCTCGGATGGTGGAAGTGGGTTCCCAGCCGGTCCACGAGCTGCTCCGCGACGGGCCGTCCCGCGCCGTACGCGAGGGCCTCCACCAGGAGCGGGAACTGCCGCTCGAGGTCGGGCGTGAGGAACTCCTCGTTCGAGCGCGCCAGGTGCTCCCGCGCCCGGATCTCCGACCGCACCGGCTTGGGCGGAGGGTGCAGCGGCATCTCCAGGTCGTCGGTCGCCCGCTCGTAGACGCGCGCGCCGAACGCGACGTGGCTGAATTGCGTGAAGAGCCGGTCCCCCGTGCCGGGCTGCATCGCCTCCTCCGGCGACAGCGAGAAGTAGCTGATGAGGGCCCGGATCTCGTCCTCCATCAGGCCCCGCCCGATGAGCACGCTCTTGATCTTGCGGTGGTCGATCTCCTTCGTCAGCCAGGCGCCCGCGTCGCTGAAGAACTTCGCGTCCGCCGGATGACCGTTGAGCACCAGTTCGGCGTCGGCCGTTCCCCACGCCACGGCCGGCACCTTGCGCAGGAGTTCCATGAAGGCGCGGACGCACTGGGCCGTCGTTTCTTCCACGAGCGTGTGGCCCGGCGGGTAGCGCTTCAGGTTGTCGACGCCCGCTTTGAGATACCGCATCGCGTCCCGCACCGCCGGCAGGTCGTCGGCGGGCACGGGCTTGTCCGCCGCTTCCAGGCGCACCCGGCGCATCGTTTCCCGGGCCTGGTACGCCTTCTGGACGATGTCGACCGCCTCCATGGCCTCGCGCGCCAGGAACCGCTCCCAGAAGTCGGGCGCCGCGCGCGCCCGGTCGAACGGCTCCGTGAAGTTCCGGACGATCGTCTCGATCCGCGGGGTCTCGAACGGGGGAAGAATGGTGATCGATTCAACGAGACGGTCGTCGAGGAGCCGTCCGAAATCCGCCGCGACCGGATTGTCGGTCTGGACGCCGTTGATCGCCGGCCCGTTCGTCGTGACGGAGAAGGTCAGCCCGGGGCCCCCGATCAGGAGCGCCTCGAGCGACCCGCGAAGCTGCGCGAGGAACGTGGTGCCGACCTGGCTCCACTGCGGATAGAGGCGCCCGATCTTCACCGCGGCCATGAAATGGCGCATCAGGGCCAGGCTTTGTTCGGTGGCCGACGCCGCCAGGTTCGTGGTCACCGCCGGAAGGCGGGGTCTCCGGGATCCCGCCTTGGCGGGCGGCTGGATGAGCGTCGCGCGCTTCTGGGCCACCTCGTCGAACTTCCGCGCCTTCGCCTCCCGGCCGGCCCGGTTGTAGTGGAACGCGATCTCGTCCGCGATGTGGTCGATGTCGCCGCCGTGGCGCGCCTCCTGCACGACGCCGACGCGGTCGTGGATCTCCTTCCGCTCCGTCGCGTCCGACGTCTGCAGCCGGACGCGCCGCGCGTGGGCCGCCGGGAAGGAGAGGAGGTCCTGCCCCGACTCGGAGGGGACCAGCAGGCGGGTCCGCCGGACCTCGTCGATGAGGTCCAGCATTTCCGTGTCGCCCTCGCCGAGGACTTCCTGCAGCAGCTCGGGATCGAACCGCGTGCCGATCACGGCCGCGCGCGTGAGCAGGCTGTTCGCGCCGGTCGGCAGCGCCTCGGCGACGGCGCGGATGGCGCCCGCGAGATCGCGCGAGAGGTCGGACGGCAGGAGCTCCGGCAGCGACCACCGGCCCGCCGACTGCTTCATCCGGCCGCGCAGCAGGAGGGAGCGGACGGTCTCCTCGAGGTAGAGCGGGTTGCCCTGCGACGCCACGATGAGCCGCGCCACCGATTCGTTGCTGATTTCCGCGTCGGGCAGGATGCCGCGGATCATCTGGCGCAGGTCCTCGGCAGGCAGGGGCAGCAGGTTGAGGCGCGCCGCGCCGGGCGCGAAGTCCCGCCAGAAGGCGCCCGAGGGCGTCATCTCCATTTCCGTCGACGGCCGGGCCGACCCGACGGCCACCAGGATCGGCAGCTTCCGGTTGATCGCCGCCCGGTACACCTCGAACGTGGCGCCGTCGGCGAATTCCACCTCGTCGATCAGCGCCAGCAGGGGGCCGATCCGCGACAGCTCATCGAAGAGCGCCCCGAAAGCCTCGAAGACCAGGCGGCCCGCGTTGCCGGGCGGCACCTGCTCCGCGGACCACTCCGGCGGAAGATCCCGCAGGACGATCGCCAGGGCCGCCCGATGCGGGGGGCTGATCCGCTCCATGGCCTTGAGGACCATGGGGCGGTCATAGGCCATCAGCGTCTCGATTTGCTCCGCGAGCGTCGAATACGGAGCGGTGGAGCGCGACTCCTGGCTCGTGGCCGTCAGGAGGACGAACTTCTCGATCCGCGACCAGACGCCCAGCTCGTGCAGGAGCCGCGACTTGCCGACGCCGGAAGCGCCGGTGACGATCGCGACCGACGGTCCGACGTTGCGGACGTCGCTCGCGAGCTGCCGCATGCGCGACTGCTCCCCGACCCGGCCCACGAGGATCGGGCACGGAAGTCCGCGGAAGATGCCGATCTCCGCGAGCGCCACCGGGTCGAGCCGCCCCGCGACCGCGATCTTGTTGTGGCCCTGGTGCTTGGCGACCAGGAGCGCTCTCTCCGAAGCCTCGATCACGGCGGCCGGGGACTTGCCGTCCATCGGATAGCTCGCCACCGACGCGCTGGCCGTCAGCGTGACCTGCCGGCCGCCTGCCGTGAAGGGCTTGTGGTCGACCGCGCCCCGCAGTTTCTCCGCGGTGGCGGCTCCCTTGTCGCGGTCGGCGTCGGGAACGAGCAGGCAGAACGAGTCGCCGCCGTAGCGGAACAGGAGCGCCCCGTCGCCGGCGGCTTCCTTCAGGCGGGCCGCGACCTCCCGGAGCAGGGCGTCCAGCTTCGGGCGGTCGAGGCCCTCGGTCGTGGCGTTGAAGGCGTCGAGGTCGACCAGGACGAGCGCGCCCGCGTGGGCGGGCATCCGCTCGCGAAGGGCGGATAGAAGGCCCCGGCGGTTGCCGAGCCCGGTCGCGAGATCCTGATGTGAAGGGTCGACCATGAAAGCCGGATTATACGACGGCGGCCCCGGACCCCGAGGGAATCTGGAATCTCGAATTTAGAATTTGAACGGCGGAATTCCGACGACGAGGCCCGACCTTCGGCTCAATTCCCCTCGTTGAGCTGGTGCAGGTACTCCGACGCCTGGCCTTCGAACTGGGTCCCCTTGAGCTCCCGAAGCAGGTCCCGGGCCATGGCCGGATAGTTCGCGGACATGGCGTACAGCGCGAGCGCGAACTTGTTCCCCGGCGAATCGAGCAGGGGAGGGAGCTTGTCGGTGCGGGTCAGGGCCATTTCGCGGATCCCCGTCGGCCCGAACTTGGACCACGGAGCGAAGTCCGACGGCTGCTGCCCGATGACGTAGATGACGCCGTCCGTCTGGGCCTTCGTGAGCGTCACATTCTTCGCCTGCGTCGTCCCGATCGTCAGCTTCAACAGGTACGGATTCGTCGCCAGGATGCGATCGATGAGCTGCTGCTTGAACATCGCGATGTGCTCCCGGCGGCGCAGGATCTCGCTGAACTCGGGCCGCTTCAGCACGTCCGGGCCGAGCGAATCGACCAGGTCGGGACGGAATTCCTCCAGGTGTTTCATCGCCTTGTCCGTGGAGGTGCCGCTTTCGAACCAGCTCCGGATCCTCGACTGGAAGATGAACGTGGCCGAGGCCGCGATCAGCATCAGGAAGACCACGAGCAGGATCGGGACCCACCGGCCCTTGCGCGATCCCAGCGACTCGGCGATGTCCTGCATCCCCGCCGGGAGCGTATTGACGGACGCCATCTTCGGAAGCGACCGCTTGCCTCCCCCCGAGACGTTGGCCAGCTCCTCGGCGAACGCGAGCGCGTTCTGGGGACGCTTCTGCGGATCCTTGGACAGGGACCGCATGCACAGCGCCTCCAATTCCGGGGGGACGACGAGCATCCGGCGCGAGGAGGCCGCCGCCGAGTCCCGGCCCCAGGCCAGCTCGCTCGGCGCCTTCGGTTTCTCATCCTGGACGCGCTTGAGGACGTCCATCACCTCGCCGACGAACGGCGGCTGCCCCGCCAGCATCTCGTAGAGGATCGACCCCAGGCCGTACACGTCGGTGCGCGGATCGAGCAGGTCGTTGCGCCCCGCCGCCTGCTCCGGCGCCATGTACGACGGCGTCCCGCTCACCACGCCCTGCTCGACCTTGATCTCGCCGAGCTGGCGGGCGAGGCCGAAGTCCAGGATGCAGGCGCGTCCCTCGCCCGTGACCATGATGTTCGCGGGCTTCAGGTCGCAATGGAGCAGCGGCGCCGGCCGCGTGTGCGCATAGTGGAGCGCCTGCGCCGTCTCGTAGAGGACGCCGATCCACTTCCGCGGATTCTCGTGGAAGGGCGAGACCTTGCCGGCCTTCTTGCACTCCTGGATCTCGTCGAGCATCGTCCGGCCGTCGAGGAACTCCATGCTGATGTAGTACTCGTCCTCGACCCGGCCGATGTCGTAGATCGACACGATGTTCGGATGGCGGAGCTTGATCGCGTTGTGGGCCTCGTTGAGGAGGCTCGCGACCCGCGTGTGGCGGACCGCCTTGCCCGAGCCCTGCGGCGGAGGCTTGATCCGCTTGAGCGCCACGAGCTGGTTCAGGTAGACGTCCCACGCGCGGTAGATCGCGCCGATGCCCCCGCGCCCGATCTCGCCCAGGATGACGTACTTGCCGAACCGCTTGGAGGGATCCTTGCGCGCCTCGATGACATCGGGCGGGACCGGCGCGCTGCTGGCGACGATGATCATCGAGTCGATGCTGTCGTCCGGGCGGTCCGGCGACGGCTCGATGAGAATCGTCTCGCACTTCCCGCACTTGTAGCCGATGGCGTCCGGCCGCAAGTTGACCGTCACCATGATGTTGCAGCGCGTGCAGAGGAGGACCTTCTTGTTCTGCTCCGCGAGGGCGTCGCGGATGGCCTCCTTGGTCGTGTAGCCCTTCTGGAGCAGCAATTCGCCGATGCGCGGGACCACCGCCTGGCCCTGCATCGACTGCTGGATCTTCAGGCATTCGTCGAGGTGGACCACGGTGACGGACCCCATCCGGAGCAGGATCTGCCCCATGTCCGCCCGCGGAGGCGCGGACAGGGCGGGAGACGTCACCGGGCCGGGCGGAGGGGGAATAGCCATAAGCGGCCCCGGGTCGATCCCGGGGTCCGCATAGATAATACACAAATCGCGGTCGAGGAGGGAGCCCGGCGAGCGACTACGGCGGCGCCCCGGCCAGGTCCGCAGGCAGGTGGGCCAGCCCGATCCGGGAGCCCCCGGCCGCCGCGAGCAGGCGTTCCACGACCACGCGCAGCTCCCGCACGTTGCCCGGCCAGGCATGGGATTCCAGGCGGCGCCGGACCTCGGGGTCGAGATGATCGTCGAGCGAACCGACGCCGCGGCCGCCGAGCGTCCTCAGGAAATGATGGAGGAGCGCCGGCAGATCGCCCATCCGATCGCGCAGCGGGGGCAGCGCGACCACGTCGCCGAACCGGCGGTCGAAGCCCTGTCCGCTGGAGGCGCCCGCCAGGACCCGAACGTCCTCCTCCACCGACGGCTCTTCCACGAGGACGAGGAGCCGCTCGCGGATCGGTTCCGCCATCGTGTCGAGGCCGTCGACATACAGGGTGCCGCCGCGCGCCTCGGCGACGCGACCCCCGGCCCCGAACAAGGCCGCCTCGAGGAGGCCGGGCGCGACGGCCGCGCCGCGGACCGACACGAACGGTCCCACGGCGCGGGGTCCGAGGGTGTGAAGCCGCCGGGCCGCCCGCTCCTTCCCCGTGCCGGGCTCGCCCGTGAACAGGACCGGCGTGTCCGACGAGGCCGCGCGCTCGATGCTCGCGATGGCGGCGGACAGGGCGCCCGAGGTCACCAGCTCGCATCCCTCCGCCAGGCGTCCGGCGGCCGCGGCCACCGCCTCGCGGGCCCGCCGCATCCGGCGCGCGGTGGCGATCGCCCCGGCGCCGAAGGACGCGATCCACGCCGCGTAGCGAAGGTCGGCGCGCGTGAAGGCCGGCGGCGGGGCGTCGAGGTAGACGAACCCCAGCATGTCCCGGCCCGCCGCGAGGGGCGTCGCCAGCACCTCGACGGGCCGGCCCGACCACGTCCCTCCCCGCGCCGCGTCCGACGCGAGCACCGACTTGCGCTCCTTCCACACCTTGTGGAAGAGCACGTTCGAAAGCTGGATCTCGTCGTCCCCCGGGGGAGCGCGCCGCGCCGCGGGCTGGAGGCGGCCTCCTTCTGAAGCCAGCATGACAAAGCCCCGGCGCGCCTTCAGATCCGTCACCAGGCGGTCGAGGAGCATCCGGACCGCCGTGTCTTCCGGCTCCGCCCCGTGGAACGCGCGCGCGGCGTCGAGCGTGGAGGCCGTCCGCGCGGCATCGAGCGCCTCGTCGAACGGATCCTCGAGCGTTTCGGTGACGAGCGTCGCCCCGCCGGGCCGCGAGCGGGGCGAGCTGTCGCGCTCGGCCGTGGGATCGAAGACGAGCAGGTGCTCGCCGATCTCGATCTCGTCGTCGCGCGAGAGGTCCTTTTCGGCGACCTTCTGCCCGTTCACGAAGATCCCGTTGCGGCTCCCCGCATCCTGGATGGCGAACCCTGCGGAACGGCGCACGAATCGTGCGTGCACGCGGGAGATGTGGTTGCCTTCGATGCGGACGGCGCAAGAGACCGCACGGCCGACGGTGCTTCCGTCGTCGATTTCGAACGTCCGGCCGCGCAGCGGGCCTTCGACGGCGACGAGTCGGGTCGTCATCTCGTGATTTTCAACGTCTTCTTCATCCGTTCCAGCGCGGGCCGGCAGGCGTCCTCGTCCCCCTTCAGGACGACCTCGAGCACCTCGCCGGGGCCCAGGCGCACGTACCACCGGCTGTCGGTCTCGTAAGTCTCGCGCCCCTCCAGCGTCCCCAATTCTCCTGACGACGAGGCGCCCAGCTTCCGTGCGGCCTTTCGGGTGTCGAGCTTGACGAGCTCGTACGGCAGGTCGATGTAGCTCACGATCGCCCGGTTGTCCGGGTCGGCCGATCCGATCACGGCGAGCGTGAACGGCGGGAGATCCTTCGCGTCGCGGAACGTCCAGCCCTCGGGCTTCTCGAATGCGACGCCGAGGAGCGGCGCCTCGAAACGGTTCCCCTCCGCCGCCGGCGGCGGCGCCACTTTCGTGGCGCGGCCCTCGATCGTGTAGTCGAGGATCTCGATCTTCATGGCGCCGTGCATGAACCCCGCGCCCCGCATTCCCTCGAGCGTCGAGCCGGAATCTTCCGCGTCCGTCTCGCTGAACTTGAGGCGGGCCGCGTCGGCGACGCTCCCGCCGAGCGTCGCGTCAAAGTCCACCCACCGCCCCAGCCAGGCGCTCGTCCACGCGTGGCCTCCCCAGGCGCCGCGGTAATAGAGGTACCCGCAGCACACCTTCGCGGGGATTCCCGCCGCGCGGAACATGGCCGCCAGGAGGACCGCGTGCTCGGTGCAGTCCCCGGTCCGGTTCGTGTAGACCTCGCGGGCGCTCGCCGCCCCGATGTCCATGCTCTTCTTGTCGATGTGGTTGTGCACCCACGCGGCGAGGCGGCCGGCCACGAGGGCGGGGTCCTTCTCGTCTCCGGCGATTTTCCGGGCCTCCGCCGCGATCTCCGCGTCATCGCATTGAACGGCCGGCGACGGCTTGAGGAAGATCGCCAGGTCCGGACCCGGCGTTCCGGTCGTGGGCTGACTCGACTCCACGCGCAGGGTCACGGATCGCGCGCTCCGGTTGACCACCGACTGGGTCCCGGCCGGGGCTTTCCATTCCGCGAAGACCTCGTCGGGCCGCGTCATCTGGACGGTGAGGGCCGTGATCTCGCGGGGACGGGGAAGCGCGACGTTCGACCGCGGCATGGTTCCGAAGAAGACCTCGGGCATCTCGGCGCCGGTGTTCTTCAGCGCCTCCTCCCGGGTCGCGGGCTCCATGACGATCTTGATCCCCATCATGTTGGTTTCCATCGCGACGGAGGACGCCTTGTCGTCCATCCAGGAGGTGATGGCGATGCCCGGTTGAAGCGACGTCTTCGTGAGGACGCGGACGAGCTCCTGTTCGCGGCCCTGGAAAGTCTTCTTCTCGCGGCCTTCCACGAGAATGGAGATCTCGTCGGGCTTCCCCAGTTCCGCGTTGAAGCTCTTGAGCGTGTAGGCGGTTCCCTTCGCGAATCCCTTCTTGAGCGTGGCAAGCCGCATTCCCTCGGACAGGATCCACTCGGGGTCCCAGGCGATCTCGGATTCGCGGGTCGCGCCTCCGGTCGTGGTCGACAGCTTGAGCCGGCCGTCCTTGATGACTCCCTCGTTCACGGTCGGGGACGACGACATCACCATGCGCGACGTGAAGCGCAGCGGCCGGCCGTCGGGAGTTTCGACATGCCGCGTGTCCGTCGTGACCTCGATGCCGGTGCCCATGCGCTTCAGGACCATGCGGGACTTGACTTGCGTTTCGACCTCGTCGGGGCGGCACGTCCGCGTGCCGTGGACGTAACCGACGCGCACGGCGCGCTCTCCCACCACCGACATGATTCCCCAGCTCTCCTCGACCTGGACCTCGGGCTTCGGCGGCGCGAGGGGGGCCGGCACGTGGCTGTCGCACGCCGAGGCGAGGAGAAGAAGGAGGGCGACGGCGGCGCGCATCGGTTGGCTCCCGGGAACGGATGACAGGGAACGAGCTACCCCTGCTTGAAGTCGGCCCAATGGGTCAGAGTATATACGACGCCGGCCGGGACACTTCCGTCCGTGCCGGGACAGACTCCAAGACTGGGCGTCCCTGAAGTGTGAGAACGGGGAGCCGGGGAACTTCTAACGCCGGGAACTGAAGCAGTCGCTGCAGTACACGGGCCGGTCGCCGCGCGGCTTGAAAGGGACCTGCGTCTGCTTGCCGCACTGGGCGCACACGGCGGGGAACATTTCCCGCGGTCCCCCGCGTCCGCCGCCCATGCCGCCGCCGCCGCCCCCGCCGCCGCCCCCGCCGCGCCCGCCCCCGCCGCCGCCGGTCGCCGCCTTCTTCGCCGCCCGGCAGGGGGCGCACCGCTTGGGCTCATTCGTGAACCCGAGCTGGGCATGCCGCTCCTGCTCCGCCGCGGTGAACGTGAACGCCGCTCCGCACTCCACGCACGTCAACTGCTTGTCCGTGTACATTCCCGGCCCCGCTGTTGTGACTACTGCAACCTGTGCTCGGCGCACCCTGCGTCGAGGGGGGAATTATCCCACCTTTGTTCCGGCCAAAGCCAATAAAAAAATTTGATCGCGCCGGGGGGAGCTCCCGAGGTTGAGCCGGACCGGCGCGTGCCCCATAATGCGCGCGCCATGACGACGAGCGACCGGTACGCGCGCCAGAGACTTTTCGCGCCCTTCGGCGGGAAGGCCCAGGAGAAGCTCGGCGCGGCGCGCGTCACCCTCGTCGGCTGCGGCGCGCTGGGAACCCACCTGGCCCAGCACCTCGTGCGGGCCGGCGTCGGACGCCTGAGGATCTGCGACCGCGATTTCGTCGAGCTGCACAACCTCCAGCGCCAGGTCCTCTTCGACGAGCAGGACGTGCGGGACAACCTTCCCAAGGCGGCCGCGGCCGCGGCCAAGCTGGCGCGCGTCAACGCCGAGGTGGCCGTCGAGCCGCGCATCGTCGACGTGAATCCCTCCAATGTCGAATCGCTGATCGCGGACGCCGATCTCGTGCTCGACGGGACCGACAACTTCGAGACGAGGTTCCTGCTGAACGACGCGTGCCTGAAGCGCCGCAAGCCGTGGGTGTATGGAGGATGCGTCGGGGCGGACGGCATGGTCCTGGCCGTGATCCCGGGAACGACGGCCTGCTTCCGGTGCTTCGTGCCCGACGCGCCGGAGCCGGGGAGCGTGGCGACGTGCGACACGGCGGGCGTGCTGGGTCCCGCCGTGGGGGTCGTCGCGTCGTTGCAGGCGGCGGAGGCGCTGAAGCTGCTCACGGGGCACGCCGACGCGCTCGCGGAAGGTCTCGTGACGGTGGACGTGTGGGGCAACCGCCAGCACGTCTTCAAGATGGCGCGGGTTCCGGAGTGTCCCGCCTGCGGGAAGGGGCGATACGACTTTCTCGAGGGCGGGGCGTCGGGCGCGGCGACCACGCTGTGCGGGCGGAACGCCGTCCAGATCAGGCCCGCGGCGGAGGCGGCCATCGACCTTCCGGCGCTCGAGCGCCGGCTGGCGGCCGTGGGCCCGGTGAAACGGAACGAGTACCTGCTCCGCCTCGACGCGGAGGGATTCGAGATCACGGTCTTCCCCGACGGCCGCGCCATCGTGCGGGGAACGGACGACCCGGCCCGCGCGCGCGCCGTCTACGCGAAGTTCGTCGGGGCCTGACCTACTTCTTCTGGCGGACGTACTCGAACTTCATCGCGTGGTCGGGCTTCCCGTCCTTCATCAGCCCCCATTCCGCCGTGAAATTGTCGTCGTCCTTGAAGGTGAAGAACGCGGAGTGCATGTGGGCGTCGGTGTCGCACTTCATGTTGGATCCGCCGACGCAGCGGAAATCGAGCGTCCCTTCCTTCGAGTCCTTCTGCGCCTTCATGCGGGGCTGGTTGCCGATCGCGCAGTAGTGCGTGAGCACGAGGTCGTCGCCGTCGAGGTGATACATGGTGACCATCTCGTGGGGCTGGCCCGGCATGATGGTTTCCATGACGGTGGAGCCGCCGGAGACGACGCGATAGGTGACGTTGACCTTCCCCATCTGCTTCGTGTCGGCCTGCCAGGTCCCGACCAGCTTCTTGAGCCGCTCCAGACCCGGGTGCGACTTCTTTTCCTTCTTCTCCGTTTCCTGCGCGGCGCCGGGAAGGGAGGCGGCGAGCGCGACGGCGAGGGCGGCGATCGTGAGTTTCATGAATGTTCTCCAGAGAGTTCCCCAGAAGTTATCAGTTTGATACGGGGGAGGGGATGAATACGTTGCATCCGGTTTCAACACGCGGCCGATAGAGGTGGTATCATGTCGACGATGACGGGCCCCGCGCGCACCCTCCGAATAGCGCGCTGATCGTCCACCTTCCGGGGCCCGTGGCTCAACGGTAGAGCAGGGGACTCATAATCCCTTGGTTGTCGGTTCGAATCCGACCGGGCCCACTTCGACTCGCGATGCTCTGCTTCGCTCGCTCAGTGCAGGCATTCTTCCGCGAGCCGAAGTGCCCTGAGCGAGCGCAGCGAGTCGAAGGGCACGGTTCTGGTTCGCCACGGGTGACTGAAGAGCCACTTCGACTCGCCGCGACCAGGTCTTTGCGGCCCGCTCCGTGCAAGCGGGCTCGCCGCGGGACCCCCGAGTTGCATTTTATGGAACATTCGCGCCACCCGAACTGTCATAATGGGTTATACGAGCGGGAGTATTCGCCTGTCGGCGCCGAAGGAGGCCGTGGCCATGTTTCGCCCCCTCTACGTCGTAGCCCTCTCTGCCGCTCTGCTCGCCGCGTCCACGGGCGCATCCGCGGTCCAGGACCCTCCCAAGGAACCGCCCAAGAAGGATCCGAAGGCGGCCTCTCCCCAGAAGGCGGCGCCCGCGACGGATGAGGAGGCGGAAGCCGCCCTCGCCGAATTCAAGAAGTCGATGACCGCCGACCTGGCCTCCTCGCAGGTGGCCGCGATCAAGACGGTTTCCAAGGTCCGGCACGAGAAAGTGATCCGCGCCGTCGCCGGCTGCCTCAGGTCGAATCTCCTCGACGTGGCCGCGTGCGCGGCGCTCCAGCTCGCCGAGCTGGACCATCCGGTCTCGGCCGAAGTGCTCGTCCAGGGGATCGCCCCCAACGACAAGCGGCCGGTCGTCCTCGGCGCCATCTTCAACTCGCTCGGCAAGCTCGGCTACGAATCCGCCTCCGGCCCCCTCGTGTCGCTGCTCGACAAGTCCAACGAGGACGGCTGGAAGAAGGTCCTCGAGGAAGCCGTCAACGCCGTCGGCCGCATCGGCAGCGCGAAGGCGGTCGATCCCCTCCTCGACTGGCGTCGCCGGCAGCCCGGCGGCGGATTCGGCGGCGGACGGTGGGGCGGCGGCGGCGGAGGCGGCGGCGGCAACCAGAGCGGCCGCCTGTGGAGCGCCATCGATCGCGCCCTGAAATCGATCACCGGCGGCGACGAGGAGACCACGTCCGACTGGGAGAAGTGGTGGAAGGCGAACCGGGCCGATCTCGTCGCGAACGCCACGGCGACGTACCGGTGCAAGGTCTCGTGGGAGCGGTACGACGGCCCGGCCGGCCGCCGCAACCCCTGCCCGCACGCACCGGACAAGGGCCACACGTCCTGTTCGCAAGGCATCCGGGTCCGTCTCATTCCCGAACCGGACGCGCCCGCGGACGGCGGCGGGCCGCCCCCGGGCGGCGGCGGCGGAAACCCGTAGGCCCGCTTTGACATTTCCTTCGCGCCGGGCCTAGAATCCCGCCGGAGGACTTCGCCGTGCCCTTCGGTCCCTTGCCGACGCCCAAACCCTCGACCGCGTCGGAGTCCATCCTGGCCCGCACCCCGTCGTACGAAGTCATCACCCAGCCCCGCGGCCCCTGGCTTCTCATCACCCTGCGCGGCATGTACGACGAAGCCATGGTCGAAATCCTCCGCTCGAAGATCTTCACCCGGAAGTCGTCGTTCGCGTTCGATCTCACCAACCTCAGCGGCGTCACGATCCAGCTCGCCCGCGAGCTCTACTTCACCGCGAACAAGTTGAGGTCCGGCGAGCACCGGCTCGTCCTCGTCAACCCCGGCGAGAAAATCAGCAGCCTCATCCTGCTCATCGCCCGCGACGCCAAGATCGCGAGCTTCCCCTCCCTCGAGGAGCTCCCGTCCGATCCCCGCTCGCTCGAACAGCAGATCGAGCGCCTCGAGGTGGAGTTCGAGGAGATCCGGAAGAACCTCTTCACGAACCCGCTCTGGCAGTTCGTCGACCGCGATTCCTGCTGGCTCTGCCCCTTTTGCGCGAACGCGGTCGAGGACGTCAAGATCGTCTCGCGCGTCTCGATCGCCCGCCAGACGCTCGACAACCTCTACCGCCATCTCCACCGCCGCTGCATCGGCTTCAACCCCAAGATGCCGCGCTTCAAGCCGCAGGCGGAGCTCGAGACGAAGCTCAAGAAGGTCAACGCGGAGAAGTTCTCGGCCTCCAAGACCCTGACCACGGCCCTCGAGTCGAAAGTGAAGGTGCTCGCGGACAAGGCGCAGCTCGCGGACTCCCTCGAGCAGAGCCTCAGGATCGCCGTCGACCGCCAGCAGCGCCTGCTCCCCGCCAAGCCGCCGCAGCTCCCGAACTGCGACATCGCCCTGACGTACCGCCCCGCCCAGCGGCTCAGCGGGGACTTCTACGATTTCATCGACATGGGCCAGGGCCGCATGGGGTTCGCCATCGGCGACGTGGCGGGACACGGCATCGAGGCGGGCATCCTCATGGGAATGACCAAGAAGGTGCTGAACATCCGGGCGAGCGAACTGATGGACCCGGTCGAGGCGATGAAGCAGACCAACCTCGACGTCTACAAGGATCTCGACCGCCAGACCTTCGTCACCGCGTTCCTCGGGATGCTCGACCCGGAGAAGCGCACGCTGACCTACGCGCGGGCGGGACACAATCCGCCGCTCATCTACAACAAGGACCGGACGCCTCCCCACGGGAAGCTCGAGGCCGGCGGGATGATGCTCGGCATGGCGCCCGGCGCCCTCTTCGACCGCGTCATGGTCGCGGAGACGCTCCAGCTCCAGGCGGGCGACATCATCCTGATCTACACGGACGGATTGGAAGAGGCGAAGAACGACAAGAGCGAGCTCTTCGGGTTGGCGCGATGCACGCCCGTGCTCGAGCACGACGCGGACCGGCCCGCTTCCTACATCCTGGGCGCGATCGCGTTCGAGCTCGAGCGGTTCTGCGGGATGCTCCCCCAGGAAGACGACATCACCGCCATCTGCCTGAAGATCAGCTGACGCCGCCGGAGGCCGCGCGAGGATTGCGTTTCTTGAAGTTTGACGTCCCCTTCCGCGCGTCCTAAGATTCGGGGTCCAACTAGGAGCCGACATGAGCTTGACCCGATTCGCGCCCCTCGCCCTCGCCGCCCTCGTCCTGGCCGGCTGCGGGAGCACCCCCGAGAACTACGTCGAACCCGAGCAGCCCGCGCCCGCGGCCGCGCCGGACGACGTGTCGATGTCGGAACTCATGAACCGCAACATGCGGACGTCGGAACTCGGCGTCGGCCTCCTCAAGGACCCGGCGAAGACGGTGGGCTACGCCCCGGGAAGCACCGGGGCCGGCGAGAGGATGCTCGACGGATCCCTCATCGTGGAGCACGTGGCGCGCCAGGACGCGGACAATCATTTCGGCGCGACCGTGTCGGTCTTCAACAACCGCGACGACGCGCCGCTCTCGTTCGAGTGGCGGATCGCCTTCTTCAATGTCAAGGGCGCGGAAGTGCCGTCGTTGAATCCCGGGTGGAAGAAGCGGACGCTCGACGCCAATCGATGGGGATCGGTCTCGAACTCGGCGACCGTGCGGGGAGCCGTGACCTTCAAGCTCGAGGCCCGCGCCCCGCAGGCGGCCCCGGCCCCGGCTCCCTAAGAACTATTGTCGATCCTGGATTCTCGATTCTTCCATGAGAAGGTCTGTCAAGTGAGGGCCGACGTGGCGGCCTCTGTGCGCCACCGAAGAGCAACCAGTACCGCCACGCTTCCATTCGCACTCTGATAAGCCCGCTACGGGGGCTCGGTGCATGATGAAGTCCGTCCAGCTCGGACGCTGCCATCTCGATTACGGTCTCGTGGACCTCAGAATCGTCGCAGTCGTCCGGACTGGGCGGTTGGTTGCGCTTCGGCTCGCCCTCTGCTGAACCTCCTCCGCCTCGATCCCGTTCCTACTTCCCTGACGTCATGGTCCTCGTCTCCTTCGCGTTCCGGAGCGGTTCGTACGTTCCGCTCGTCACCCAGAGCCGATGCAGGAGCACCGACAGCTTCCGTGCGACCGCGACGATCGCCCTCTTCTTCGCCGTCTTCCCCCCGCTCGCCAGCTTCAGTCCCCACCGGCGGAGATCGGTGTCCGGCCCGAAGGCCCCCAGGATGTAATGCGCGCTGCTGACCAGGAGTCTTCGAAGCAGCCCGTCGCCCGCCTTGGTAATCCGGAGTTCCGGATCGTGCTCCCCCGATTGCGACTGCCGCGGTCTCAAGCCCAGGTACGCGCCCACCTGGCGGCTGCTTTCGAAGCGGCCCGCCTCCCCCAGCGTCAGCACGAAAGCCAGCGACGTGACGGGTCCCACGCCCGAGATCTGCTGCAGCGTCCGGGTCTGCGGATAGCGGAGCTCCGCCGCTTCCTCAGCTGCCCGGTCCTCCTGGCGGATCTGCTCCGTCAGCTTCCGGATCACTTCCAGCACCGGCTGCAGCGCCGGCCTCAGACACCCCGGCAGCTGCTCCTCCGCCTTGGTCCCGAAGGAGTCGGCCGACATCGCCGCGATCCTTCCGCCCATCGACTTCACCGCTCCGCGAACGTGGTTGATCAGCTTCGACCTCGACCGCACCAGCGCATCCCGGGCCCGCAGGATGGCCAGGTCCTGCTGGGCTTGCGCGCTGCGGTGCTGGATCGGCGACAGCAGGTCCGGATCCATCCGCGCCACCTTCGCCAGCATCAGCGCGTCCGCCTTGTCGTTCTTCGTGTCACTCTGGAAGATCATCCGCAGCTTCCGCGCGTTGGCCACGATCACTTCGTGGCCCAAATCCTCGAGCAGTCGGTGCACCCACGCCGAATGCGTCCCCACTTCCAGCGCCACCCGCGCCGGCGACATCGTCTTGAACCGATTCGCCACCCCCTCCGGCGTCGTTCGGATCTTCGACTCCTCCAGCACCTCCCCTTCGGAGTCCAAAACGCAGACGTGCGAGTGCCTGTCGCTCACATCAAGTCCCACCGTGACACGTCCCTCTGCCGTGATAAGATTCGCCAAGGTCGGCCTCCCTCCTGTCGTGGGCCACACGAGCCCGTCCTATTTTGGGAGCCCGTAAGGGCATCCCGCTAGACAGTGGAGGCTGACCTTCTCATCTAATCTCGATTCCGCCGATCTGATGACTGATTTCTGATGTCTGATTTCTGATTTCCGATGTCTGCGGACCTGTCCCGCTCCCTTGCCTACCGGATCGCTTTCCGCAGTTTTTCGATGTTGCGGTAGTAGATCGTCTTCACCGTCTCGGTCGGATGGTTCGTCGCCCGGCCGATCGCCGCGAAGGATTTCCCCTCCAGCAGCCTGAGCCGGGCGACCGTCTGCGCGGGCTCCTTGAGCAGGCTGATCGCCTCCATCAGCGCCATCGTGATCTCGTTGCCGCCCGCGGGCGTCATGCCCGCCGCGAGCAGGGACTCGTCGAGGGACACGGTCGCCGTGCGGCGCCGCCGGAGATGGTTGAGCGCGTCGTTGCGCGCGACGGTGGCGAGCCACGAGGTGAAGCGCCCTTTCGAGGCGCGGTAGCGGACGGCCTTGCGGAAGGCCCGGAGGAAGATGTCCTGCACCATGTCTTCCACGTCCTCCGGATCGGCCCCGGCCTGCCGGACGATGTTCGCCACGAGCCCCGAGTGCCGGCGGATGATGGAATCCCCCGCCGAGCGGTCGCCCGCCACGAGGCTCTCGACGAGCTCCTCGTCGGTGGGTTCCTTCGGGCGCTGAGGCGCGGACATGGTCCGGCCCGTCCAAAGAAGGAAACCGCTGTACCGGGAGCGGCGTCGCGGGAGCGAGGACCGGACAGGGAATGGGAAGGCGCGCCGACACTGAGGCCACCACCGTCCACCGCAGCCCGCAGGGCTGCAGGACCGGACGTCACCCCCAGGCAACATCCGTCGCAACCCGCTTCTCCCGGCGGCGTCCCCTTCCCGCTCCAAACGCCGCCCTCCACCATCCCCTTTTCAGCCCATGGGAGGAGAAGCAGATCGCTTCGGATCGTACCACCGGAGGAATCGCGGTCAAAGGAATTCAACAGGAGACCGCGGCGCCGGGGCCCGACCGTTGACAGCGCGCGCGCCCCGTGCGAAGGTCGCGGCCATGAGCACAACGTTCGACGCGACGAAGGGCCGGGCCCGATTGCTGGAAATCGTCCGCGACAAGGCGCTGCGGCGCGGCACCTTCACGCTCGCGAGCGGAAAGACGAGCGACTTCTACCTCGACTGCCGCCTCGTCACGCTCGACCCCGAGGGGCTCTTCCTCCTGAGCCGGCTCATCCTCGAAGACCTGAAGGACTCCCCGGTCGAGGCCGTCGGCGGGCTGACGCTCGGCGCCGATCCGATCGCGGCGGGAGTGGCCGCGCTGTCCCATCTCGAGGGGCGCCCGGTCCGGGCGTTCCTCGTCCGCAAGGAGATGAAGTCCCACGGCACCCAGAAGCGGATCGAGGGCGCGCCGCTCGACGGCGCGCGCGTGGCGGTGGTCGAGGACACGATGACGACCGGCGGGTCCGCGCGCGAAGCGATCGCGCAGGCGGAGGCCGCGGGCGCGAAGGTCGACCGGGTCTACTGCCTCGTGGACCGGCTCGAAGGCGGCGGCGCGGAGCTCCGGTCGAAGGGATACGACGTGCGGGCGATCTTCGAGGTGCCCGAGGTGCTCGGCCGCTCCTGATCGGCGCCTTTCCTCCCCTGGACTAATCCGCCTGGGCGGCGCCCTTCGCCAGCTCGTACTTCTTCCCGTTCCGCGTGAACAGGTCGGTGCGCTTGCGCAGGGCGAGGCTGACGGTGATGGCGAAGACCTGGGGCTTGCTCTTGGTCCGGTAGCCGTTGTCGCGGGCCGAGGTCGCCAACTCCGACACGCTCATCGGCTGGCTCTTCTTCGAGAGGACGTCGCGGAGCACCTGGGCCAGGGGCTTCGCGTTGGCGCGCCGGCGCCCCCGCCGTCCCGCCGCCTTCGGCGGACGGCCGGGTCCCCTCCGCTTCGGCGGGCGCCCGGGTCCGCGCCGCTTCGGAGGCCGCCCCGGCCCGCGCCCTGCGGAACCCGCTCCCGCGAGCAGCGCCGAGAGCTTCCGCTCGGCCGCCGCGAGGCGCCGCTCCAGCCGTCCCTCTTTCGCGTCGAGCGCCGTCTTGTCCTTCCGCACCGCGGCGAGCCGGCGCTCGAGGATCTGCACGCCGGCTTCGACGCCGCCGGCGCGGATCAGGAGCCGCAGGCGGCGGCGGGGCAGTTTCGCGAGGGCGCGGATCAGGCTGTTCATGCGTGGGTTCTCCTTGCGCGTGGCGGACATCATATTCAAAGTACCGCTTCTGGAAAGAAATAACCTCGATATTGTGCAATAAATAATTTCACAAATATCGTCCCAGGGTGAAGCAGGACGGGATCGACCTAGGGGCCGGCGAGGCTGGCGGCGGCGCGCACGCGGCGGCCCGGGGCGACGGCCGGGCCGAATTCGACGGGCCGGCCGCACACCTTTTCCAGGAGCCCCTTGCGCTGCTCCGCGGACCAGATCTCCATGGCGGGATCCCCCTTGGAGACGGTCCGGATCTTCAGGCCCTTGCGGCCCCCGCGGATGCGCACGTCGCTGACGACGCCGAAGTGGCTGCGATCGAGCGCGTCCGCCACGCGGAGGATCCCCGCGAGGGCCGCCACGGTGCGGCGGTCGCGGCCCGCGAGGCCGCCGACGGCGAGGTCCTTGGCTTTCGGCGGGCGCTTCCGGTGGTAGCGGGCCACGCTCGCGATGATCTCGATCTCGTCCGGCGCGAACCCGGGCAGCTCGGCGTTCTTGACCAGGTAATAGGCGTGCTTGTGGTGCTTGGAGTAGCTGACGTGGTAGCCGATGTCGTGCAGGATCGCGGCGTATTCGAGGAGCTCCCGCGCGTTCGGCCTCAAGCCGGACGGGAGCGGCACGCCGTCGTACAGCTGGAGCGCCAGCCGCGCCACGGTCCGGGCATGCGACGCCTCGTACTCGCAGCGCGTGGCCAGCTGGACCACCGAGCGCATCCGGACGTTGGGAATCTCCATCTCCGCCCGGATCTTCCGCGAGTTTTTCTGGAGGTAGTCCAGGATGACCCCTTCGCGGATCGCCTTGTCGCACAGCACGATTTCATTCCGGCCCGTGCTGCGGAGGACCTGGAGCAGGAGGCACGCGCCGGGGAGCAGGTGGTCCCGCCGTTCCGGGTCGAGCCCGGGAATCTCGTCGAGCTCGCGGCGCGAGACGCGCGCCAGGTCCCGGTGCACGTCCTTCAGCTCGTCCGCGGTGAAGGTGAAGCCCAGCGGGTTCGCCAGGGGCTCGCCGGTCCGCCGCTCGTGGATGATCGAGCCGAGGTTGATCGCCGTGCCGGAGGTCGCCACGATCTGCTCGAACCCCGCGGCCCGCATCTCCGCGAGCGTGCTCTCCATCGACTCGTCGAGGTGGCGATGGATCCGCTCGTGGTCCGACTTGGGCACCGGCTGGTCCGTGATGAACAGGTCCCGCAGGCGCGCGCCCCCGAGCTTGAGGCTGCGCTCGCCGAGCATCACCTGGCCGGATCCCACGATGAGCTCCACGCTGCCGCCGCCGATGTCCACGATGAGGGCGCGCCGCTTCGAGAGGTCGGTGAAATGGCGCACGGCGAGGTAGATGAGGCGCGCCTCTTCGTCTCCCGTGATCGTGCGCACCTTGAGACCGGTCTGGCGGAGGATGCGGTCCGCGAACTCGCCGCCGTTCGACGCCTCGCGCACCGCCGCCGTCGCGAACGCGAGGACCTTCTGGACGCCCCGGTGGCGCGCGAGCTGGACGAAGCGCTGCACGACCGCGATCCCCTCCTCCATCTTGCGGCGCGACAGCCAGCCCGACTTCAGCGTCTCGTCGCCGAGGCGCGTCATGTCCTTGCCCCGGCCGACGATCTCGAACTGGGTCTCCCCCGTGATCTCGGCGATGACGATGTGGATGGAATTCGACCCGATGTCGAGGACGCCGAGCTTCATGGGGCCCGTCCATTCCCGCCCCGGGAAGGCGGCCCGGCGGTCCGGAGGGCCGCCGCGAGGGAAGCGACGCCCGCGCGCAGGGCGGCCTCGCGCGCCGCGGCCCGGATCGCCACCGGATCGCGCGCCGGCAGGAGCGCCCGGAGCGCTTCGAGATCGTGGATGCGGCCGAGCCTCCGCTGCAGGCGTTTGAGGGCGAGTTCGCGGTTCCGCCACGCCCGGATTCCCATGA
>DASRJF010000080.1:0-6487 GCA_035649615.1 Planctomycetota bacterium
CGGCAAGACCAGGCTCGAGCCCGGCGTAGCCGGTGATTGCCGAGAGGACGACGTCGACGTCGTCCGCCTTCGCCAGTTCGACGAGCCCCTCGGGGCCCTTGAAGAGGCGCGTGTCGCCGCTCCCGATCGCGCCGTGAAGCCGGTCGAAGGCGGAGGGGTCGGCGAGCGCGGCCCGGGTGGGGCGGAATTCGGCGATCTGCGTCTGCAGCGTCTCCGCGTCGGACCGCGCCCCCAGGCCGACGATGCGGCAGAGATCCGGGAGACGGCGCGCCACGTCGAGCGTGCTGAGGCCGATGGAGCCCGTGGAGCCGAGAACAGCGATGCGTTTCAAGGCGGAGTCATTGTACTGAAGGCGGCGGGGGACGTCTACCGAGGCTCCGGGAGTAGAGTCCTGGGTTCAACGTCCAAGGTGATCCAATGTCCGGAGTCCAACGTCGGTCCAGGGTCCGGGACGCAGGAGGCGGGACCGACTATCTACGGGAGCTTGATGTCCTTGATCTCGAACGTCACGGTCTTTTCAAAGACGGCGTCGGAGAATCGGAATTTGAATCGCTTGATGTCCTTGTCACCCAGCGTCGGAAACGTGGCTTGGAACGTGGCCGTCTTGGCCGCCTCGCCGCCGCCCGGCCCGCCCATGATCACCATGGCGCCGCCCGCCTCCGCCTGTGGGAGGGCGATCTCGCCGACGTGCTCCTTTCCGTCCTCGTCGACCGCCACGGCGTTGCCCGCGTCGAGTCTGCCCATGATCTCGTCTTTCAGCCCTTGGACCTCCCCCTTGGTCCTCGTGAACGTCAGCGTGATCTTCTTTTTCCCGGTGCTGACGTCCTTCAGCTTGATGTTGAAGTCGCCCGCCACCTTGCGCTGGCCCGACTGGGGATCGTCGAAAACCACATCCACCCGCGCCAGCGGAAACGCGACCGTGACCTTGCCGGTCAGCGTCGCCACCGACTTCGATTCGGGCGCGAGCCCCTTGATCGCGAAGGCCTGCGGCCCCGCCCCGTCGTTTCCCTCGCCGAATCCCGCGATGACGAAGCCTCCGCCGCCGGCGCCGCCCATCCGGAACATGTTCTCCATCGTCGCCGCGATGATTTCGAGATCGCGCCCGGCGTCGTCCTTGGCGGTGAGCAACTCGTAGCGGACGCGCCTGAGCGGCTTCAACCGGCCGTCCCACACCGTGTGAAGTGAAAGCGTCCCGCCGACGGTCGTTTCCTTGTAGTCGGATTTGCGCACGATCTCCGCTTGCGTGAGGTAGACCTTGAACGATTCGAAATACGACGCCGGCGCCGCGATATGGCGATCTGAGGAGAACCGGAACGTGCCGTCGTCGCCGGCGGTGTACGTGAGGCTGGGCTGCCCCGTGCAGAGTTGATCGAGCGCCTGGAGCAGCGTCGCGGCGTCCACCGCGCCCTTGAGCGCGCGCTGTTCCGGCGACGCGTCGATCCGGGCCCCGGTCAGTCGGACTAGGTCCTCCAGGATCTCGCCGACGGTGCCGGTCCGCTTGAGGGAAAGAGGCTTGTGATCGGGGTAGACCTGCCGGATGCCGATCGCGAGTTCGATCGCCTTCATCGCCTGCGCCGCCCGCGCCCGCACCTCGGCGCTTTCCGACGCCGCCGCCTTTCGCAGCGGCTCGAGGGCCTTGGAGCCGGCCGCGATCAGGTCCTTCACGGCCTTCTCGCGCACCTCGAGATCGGCATCGTCCAGCCGGCGGATCATGTCCTGGATCGCCGCCTCGTCCTGGACGAATCCAACGAGCAGCGGGAGCGCGATCAGCAAGGAGCGCATGGCAACCTCCGATGAGCGTTCGGCGCGGGGCTTATTCTACCTACGGCTGGAATCCGGCGTGCGTTGGCTGCGGATCTCGACGGGGGCGTTGATGCGGGCGACCGGGTATTCGGATCCCGGCGCCGGCTCGGTCTCGAGCAGGCCCCAGCGCGCAAACCCGTCGTCGCTCTCGGGTTCCAGGAGATAGGCGGCGACGTGCGCGAGCGGCTGGGCCATCGGGACGATCGCCGTTCCGGCGGGCAGCGAGCGGGGCGAGGTCTCGGACCGGGTCCAGAGCACGGTCTCCCGCATCGTGTGCGTCCCCACGTCGGGGCTCTGCGTCTTCTTGAGGTCCAGGACGAGGTACCTCTCGACGGGGGCCGAGAGGGGGGCGGCCAGGCGCACCACGCGGATGTTGTGGTCCTGGAGCCGTGGAATCACGGACTCGGGCACGACATACGCGAAGGGCCGCCGGACGCTCCGCGTCGGAGCGAATCGCCCGTAGAAGAGAGCCCGGTACTTCGCCCGCTTTCCCTTCTCGATGCGGCGCGACTTGAGCGTCGCCCGGTCCCAGCTCTCGATCGAGACGGGGTTCGGAAAGGCGTGGGCCGGGTACGTCATCGAAACCTGGCCGTCCGGAGCGGGATGAGATACGCCGTAGTTGATGCCCACGAGGTCGAAGGGCGAGGGTGCGAGTCCGCGGGCGATCGTCTCCGTTTCCGCTCGATCGACGATCGACTTGATCGTGGCGGCGTTCTGCGCCGCGTACGTGAAGAGCTCCAGCAGCGTCGCGTACATCACGTCGATGCGCCGGTCGAAGGGGATGTAGGAGTAGGCCTCGAGGAGCACGTCCATCCGGCCCGTCAGGCCGCGGTAGTGGCTGCCGTACCGGGGCAGGGGCGAATAGGTCTCCCATCCCAGCGTCGGATCGTCCTGGTTCCGGTAGTTGCCGTAGAAGAACGTCCGGAACTTGTGCTTCCGAAAGAGCCGGCGGCCGATCTCGGGGAGCATCGTGTCGCGCGCGTAGAGGATCGGCCCGCGCGGGCCGCTCTCGACGGTGTGGGACGTGTCCCACGTGAGGTCATAGCCATGGATCGAGCCGTCCGTCGTGTGGCAGTCGATGGTGAGGTGCGGCTTCCAGCGGCCGAACGCCTTCGAGAGGAGGACCGACTCGACCGCCTCCTGCTTCATGTAGTCGCGGTTGAGGTTGATGCCCGCGCCCGTGTAGCGAGTGCCGACTCCGCCCTCGGGGCCGACCTGCCCGTCGAGCTTCTCGAGGTCGAGCACCCGGTTCTTCTTGTCGATGCGGTCGTTCCCGTCCGGGTTGTAGTCGGGAATGATCACGATCACGCACTTCTTGAGCCACGCGGGGGGCGCGCCGAGCGTGAGGTCGCGCGCCAGCATCTGGCACGCCTCCTTGCCCTCGACTTCTCCCGCGTGGATGTTGGCGATCACGAGGATCTTGAGCAGGCCCCGCTTGTCCGCCGCCTCGGGCGTGAAGACGCGCGCCGGCGAGACGATCACCGAGGCGATGTCCCGGCCTTCCGCGCTGGCTCCGATCGATTCGATCCGGATCTTGTCGGTCTTGGTCGCGAGAACGCGGAGAAACTCGAGCACGTCGGCGTGCGTGGAGGTTTCGAGGCAGTGCGTGAGCTCGGCCTTCGTGAGTGGAACCGGGGGCCGTTTCATCAGGCGGGAATTGTGGGATCGAAGGCCGGAAGCGTCAAGGGCGCGACGCGGGAAGCGGCCGGCCCGCCTCGTCCAGGGAAGGCCCGCGGGTGGCGAACTGGAACGCGATGTAAAGGATGAGAACCGCCGCGAGCGCCGCGAGGAGCAGCTCGTTGAGGAAGATCCGCCGCCAGAGGGGCTCGGAGCCTTCCATTCAATCCCCCCGGAACCGCCGGACCGCGGGTCCCCCCGGTCCGAGCGTGACTTCAATCCAACCCGCGAGGCCCGTCTGATATAAGACCGCCGCCTGCCTCGCGTGGTCAAGGACTTCGCGCGACGCGTAGTTCTCGGGAGCGCTCACCAGGATCACCCGGGGCGCCACGGCGGCGATCAATTCTCGATGGAGGTCCTGTCGCTTCCCATGGTGGGGAAGGACAAGCACATCGGCGCGAAGGTCCGCCCCGGAGTCGAGCAGCGCCCGGGTTCCGAGTTCCTCGATGTCGCCGGGGATCAGGATCCTCCCCTCCGGAGTCGAGACGCGGACCACGAGCGAGCGCTCGTTGGTCGGCCAGCGGTCGA
Source organism: Planctomycetota bacterium (assembly GCA_035649615.1). Classification (GTDB taxonomy): domain Bacteria; phylum Planctomycetota; class MHYJ01; order MHYJ01; family JACPRB01; genus DASRJF01. The sequence goes on from DASRJF010000080.1 coordinate 4,009, forward strand.
CGCCCGATGGGGGCCCGAGGATCTCGAGTCCGGGGATGGCCGTTTCGCGCGTCGCGACGACCACCTCGAGGCCGGTGTCGAACCCAGAGGCGTCGAAACCCTGCGGCACCACGATCCGCCGGACGCCCATCCGTTCAATGAGGCTGCGGGCGCCGTTGATGTGGTCGGCGTCCGCGTGGGAGAGGACGAGCGTGTGCGCGCGGGTGACGCCCTGCGACCAGAGGACGGGCGCGGCAATCATCGACCCGGGATCGCGATACGACAGGCTTCCGCAGTCGAAGAGGACCGTTCCATCGCGAGGCGTCCGCAGGTAGGCGCACGATCCGCGGCCCACGTCCACGAGTCCGAAGACGGGGCGCTCCGGCGGGCGGGCCGCCAACGCCGGCAGCGCGAGCGCGGCCGCGAAGGCGCCGCACAGCCAGGGCTTCCACCGGTCGGGAGCTGCGCGGGCGCGCCAGGTCCACGCCCCGAGAACGGCGTAGTAGATCCCCACGGCCCATGCCGGCATCGACGGCATGAACAGATAGGCTCCCGGGACATGCGTCAGCACTTCCGCGCTCCACGACGTTGCGGAGAAGACTCCCGTCGCCAACCCTCCCGCGAGCGTCGCGCCGGGAGGGAAAAGGACGGCCAGGGGCAGCGTCGCGAGCGCGAGATAGGACTGGATCGTGACGAGGGGGCAGAGCGCGAGGTTGGCGGCGAGCGCGACCGGCGTGACGAGGTTGAAGGTGGCGAGCACGATCGGAGCCGTCGCCAGCCACGCTCCCATCGAGACCGCGAGCGCCCCACGGCCTTGCCGGCCAATCCACGCGGGAACCGGATGGCCCGGGGGGCCGGGCGGAGGCGCCAGGAACTCGTGGTAGATCGGCCCGATGCCGACGATCCCGAGGACGGCGACGAAGGAAAGCTGGAAGCCCGTGTCGAAGAGCTGGCCGGGGTCCCACAGCAGGATCGCGATCCCGGCGAGGCAGAGCGAATTGACGACGTCCGACCGGCGCCAGAAGAGGCGCGCGCCCAGCACCGCGGCCGACATGAGGAAGGCGCGCACCACCGAGACCTGCCATCCCGTGAGCGCGGTGTAGACCAGGAGGATGGCGAGCAGGGCCGCCGGCATGGACCGGCCCCGGACTCCGCAGGCGAGCAGGAGGAACCAGAAGATGACCAGGACGAGGACCAGGTTGAATCCCGAGACGGCGAGAAAGTGGGCCGTGCCGGTTCTCTGGAGGGCGGTCGTCAGATCCGGCGAGAGGTCCTCGCGAGAACCGAGAAGGAGCGCCGCCTGGAGCGCGGCCACCTCGGGCGGGGCATGACGCGCTAGCAGGTCGCGAAGACCCGCGCGCGCCCGATCCGTCCACGTGGCCACCCGGAAGGCGGGAGCGGGCTCAACGACGGTCATGGGACGCGAGGTCGTGAACGTGGCGCCGAAGCCCTGGCGCTCGAGGGTCGCGGCGCGGTCGCTCACGCCCGGGTTGGTCGGCGGCCGGAGCGGACGCAGCCGCCCCTCCAGGGAAACCGTTTCACCGCCGGTCAGGTGCGGCGGGGCGCGATAGAATTGGATCCGGATTCTCCCTGACCACGGCGTCGGCCGGCCATCGACCTCGACCGAGTCGATCTCCAGGGAAAAGGAGCCGGAGTCCGGCGAGTAAACGCGAGGAGCTTCCCGAACTTTTCCGGTCACCCGGGCCTCTAAGTCCCGATCGAGAAACCGGACGTCGGTGGGGGGACTGAACTGGCTCCATTCATTTCGCGCCATCCCGGCGGCGAGGCCGATGAGGGCCCAGGCCAGGGGGCGCCGATGGCCGAGGATCGCGGCGATCGGAATGGCCACCAGGCAGGGCCACAGCACCGCGGGGCCGGGGAGCGCGTCCGAGAGGGCGATGCCGACGGCCAGGGGCGCCGCCACAACGAGGAACGGTCGCCTGCGGAGCGCTTCTGCGGGCGCCATGCGATTTCGACAAATAAAGGGACCTTCGGTTCGTTTACATCAGGAACCATGAGCGATCTCATCCGGGGCCTCAAGACGGGGAATCCCCAGGCGTACGCGCGCCTCGTCGACGAGTACGGAGATCGACTCCGCCGGTTCGCGGCGCGCATGGCGGGGCCGGAAGCCGCGGACGACGTCGTGCAGGAAGTCTTCCTGCGGGTCTACCGGTCGATCCGCACCTTCGACCCGGCTGGAAGCCTCGCGGCGTGGATCTTCACCATCGCGAACAACCTCTGCGTCGATCACCTCCGCAAGCGGCCACCCGCGAGGCGGATCCGCCGGTCGCCGCCGGAGCCGTCGGACGTAGCGGTGGATCGGGAAGCTCGCGAAGCGCTGCTCCGCGCGGTCGCCTCGCTGCCCGAGGCCCAGAAGCAGGTTTTCCACCTGCGCGAGGAGGCGGGACTCTCCTTCCGCGAGATCTCGGATCTCCTGGGCTGTCCGCTCGGCACCGCGCTGGGCCGGATGCACTCCGCGATGTCGACCCTGAGAAAAGCG